>CAZURY010000359.1:0-3021 GCA_964623145.1 uncultured Desulfobulbus sp.
AAAATTTTGTAATTGATCACAGGTGCGTCAGATTTGTTCAGTCATACCTTTTCGCAGGTAAGCGCAGACTCCGATAGCCCCTCTATGCGGACAGGTATGACCGGACAAAGATGATGTGCCTGTGATCAATTACCCGGATGGGGTGAAACGCTCAATTTAGGAAAGAACTGCTTAAATGATATGAAAGAATTTGTAATTGTCGGCTTGGCCCTGTTTTCAGGTATGGGTGCTTTTGCCGTTATTTTCAGAAAATTCGGCAGTGATTGCATCCCCTGACTGTTGATGTATAGCTCCATAGGCGTGGGGCTGGTTGTGTACACGATACTTAAATCATTATTTTAGGATCAGTGTCCTCTATGATCGATTCTTCCGCTTCTCCAGCTTCTGTAGAACTTGTGAGTGCAAGAATTGAAGAGAAGCGTCTTTTTGAAGCCAGATTTCTTTTTAAAAAATTCTCCTCAACCATTGATTCCCCGGTCCGTCAACAGATCCAGCGTAGACTGGACAAGAAAATTGAGCTGGCCAGGCAGCATTTTGCACAGGCCCGGCAACTGGAAGAACAACAGCAGTACGAGGAGGCCGAAAAAGGGTATGGACGGGTTCTTGACGTTGCCGTTGATTTCCCTGCCATAGAACAGGCGCTGCAGCGTGTTGCAGTCGCCCGCAAGCTTGGTCCCCTGCAGCCGCCCGTCTCTCCAGCTAGTGAAGAGCAGGTGCCGCTCCCGGGTGTCCCCGCTGATACGCCGGTGGAGGATGTTCGCTGTGCACCGACCTTCTCCCTGCGCTGGAAACTCCTTCTGTTTTCTCTTGTAGTTGCAGTTTCTACCTCCATTCTGTTTATAGCCTGGGATATCTTTCACCAACAAGGCACGTCTTTTAGACCTGTTGCCAAGGCTCATTTAGAAACTACTTCACAAAATACGGATCAACCGGCGCATACTTCCGTGGTTCTGTCTGCAATACCGGAAGTATCATCCGAAAAGGCAGCGCAGAAAGACAATTCCGGAGAAATTATTCTTCCTCGGGCCATTGCTCCACCGATAGTTAAGAACATTTCCCTGCCGGGTAAGGAAACTGTGGCCATTGGCAATAAGATACACCCGGACAAGGATTCGACCGACTTGAGAACGGATGGTGCAGGCAACGAGAATACTCCAGGGGAAACTACGGGATCGGAAAAATTGGATGATCATGAGGGAGTTGGTGTGATACGGGTCGTTATCTCCGGTCGGGAGCCAAGGTACACCAGAGCAGACCCATCCATAGCGACTGTTGTTGATGTGCGCAACTCCGAAGTGGGCCCGGTATTGGAGAAGAAAAAAACAGGTAAAGCAATTCTCAGGGATGATAAACATTTGTCCTCTGAGAATGAACAGGGAATATATACCGTACAGTCCGGTGATTCACTGGGGAAGATAGCCCAAAAAGTTTACGGGAGCAGCCGCAAGTGGCAACAGTTGTATGATTTGAATCGGGATAGTCTGTCCAGCCCGGCTGCTCTGCGGATTGGCCAGAAATTACGTACTGTACGCAAAATAGATGAAAAGATTGATCCCGATCCAGTGGGAGAGTAAGGGTTGTTTGGATCGGCGCCCATTCTTCGGATTTTGTTTCCACGACCCTTGTGAAATCTTCGGGTCAATGAATAACGTTTATGAGTAATATTGGTCAAAAAAAGGTGATGAATCAGATGGTGAGACAATCTTCTCTCAGGAAAACAGGTCGATGGTTGCGGCGGCAGTTGCGAAACCAAAGACAATTTGGCCGGTTGTCATCCTTTGTGCGGCGTGGAGCAGGAGCAGTGGTGGCAGAGCAACCCGTAATGCATGCAGGAATAACCACCCGAGACCCATTTCCACAGCCGAAAGAGAAGTCTGCAGAGGTTCCGGCTTCGAAAGGGAAACAAGATCGTCCGGCCAGGCCCGGACGCAAGGATAAAAAGAATTGGGACATCTCTTCGTTTCAAGTTGCTGCGGTTTCCGGCAGGGTCAGGTTTCATGATTTTGATCTGCCCCTTTCTCTGATGCGGGCCATCTCTGATCTTGGTTTTGAGTACTGTACGCCAATCCAGGCCAAGGCCTTACCTGATGCCTTGGCAGGGAAAGATCTGGTTGGCAGGGCCAGTACCGGTACCGGGAAAAGCGCAGTCTTTCTGATTTCACTTTTGGCCGGCTTGCTCAAAGATAATCGCCTGGGACAACCGGGTACCCCGAGAGCCCTGATCATCGCCCCGACCAGGGAGCTTGTCATGCAGATAGCCAAGGATGGACGGCAGCTGGCCAGGTACACGCCTCTTCGAATCGTTGCTGTTTACGGGGGCACTGATTACCAGGGGCAGATCAGACAGCTTGAAAAGGGAAGATGCGACATAGTGGTGGCAACCCCGGGTCGACTCCTGGATTATGTTTGGAAAAAGGTGATACGCCTCCACCAGGTACGGACAATGATTATTGACGAGGCCGACCGGATGCTTGATATGGGTTTTATCCCTGATGTCAGAAGGATTATCGGCAGGACGCCGAGAAAAGAGAAGCGGCAGACCATGCTGTTTTCAGCTACCATTACTCCTGATGTCAAACGTCTTGCCGAGCAATGGTGTGTTAAGCCGATATCGCTGGAGACCGAACTCGAGCAGGTAACAGTGGATACCGTGGATCAGATCGTCTATATGACCACCACGGCTGAAAAGTATAATGTTTTATATAATACAATTATCTCGGGGAAGCATGAGCGGATTATCGTCTTCACCAATATGAAAAATGAGGCGAAAAAACTCTATGAACGACTGCGGAGCAATGACATAAAGTGTGCCCTTTTGACCGGTGACGTGCCCCAGCAGAAACGAATGGCCCGATTGGAAAGCTTCCGGGCCGGGCGGGTAGAGGTGCTTATTGCCACCGATGTTGCCGGCCGCGGCATCCATATTGACGGTATCAGCCACGTGTTTAATTATACCCTGCCCTATGAACCCGAAGATTATGTCCATCGAATCGGTCGGACGGGGCGGGCAGGTAACTCCGG
>CAZURY010000360.1:0-3018 GCA_964623145.1 uncultured Desulfobulbus sp.
AAGCGAGCCCGAAGTCTTCACTACGTTCCGCTTATCTGCGAGACTCCGGATGGGGGTGAAACGCTCAATTTAGGGATAATTTATTTCTTTTCTCAAGCCCTTAAACTTTCCTCGTTCTCTTGTTATTTGCTTGACCGCACCACAAGCGTTGCCGATTTCTCTCTCTTGAGATACCCTGCTGCAAGCCTGTTTATCTCCTCCTGTGTGATCGAAGCGTAATCCCCGCGAATTGTCAATGGCCACTCAAGCTGTACGGGATGACGGGTGGAAAGGGCAAGCACCAGATCCAGCCAGTAACGATTTGTTCGCTGCATATCCTTTACCGATGTCAGGATCGGTGCGATTATCCGCTGCAACTCATCGGCCTCAACGCCCTGGCTCGCAAGAGCAGCGGCAATGGCATGCGCCTTTTCCCGTACCAGAGTAAGCTGCCCGGGATCAACAATCACCAGGCAACGTAATACTCCATACCCCTTGTCGACTCTACTGGCTGAATTGTAGGCCATTGGCGAGTAAGCAGCGCCGAGTTCTTCTCTGATTATTCTCCGGAGCCTGTCCTCCAACAGGGAGGCCAACACATTGACACGTCTGGTTCGGGCAATGTCCCAGAAATCATCGGTGGGCCATCCAAGCGCCAGTACTGCTTTTTTAACAGCCGTATTGACAACAATGGTTTTCTCACTGCCGGAAGGAAATCGTACAGGAATCGTTGTTTTTTCCTCTGACAATCGTCCTTTGCGAGCTCCAAAATATTTGCGCACCAGGGCTATGACCTGCCTGGGATTTACATCGCCGACAACCGATATCTCCAGTTGATCGTTTGCAAAGGCATCTTCAAGCCAGCTTTGCACCTGCTCCAGTTTCAACCGGAAAAAATCTTTCTCAGCTGGAAATCCATAGCGCATATTGCCCCCGGCAAAAAAACGGTCACCCACCAACTGGTACATACCGTCAACAGAGCCCTGCATAGCCTTATACATCTGGTGGAATCGTTCCATGGAACGAGCGTATGCCTTGGGACGAAATGCCGGGTCTGAAAGAGATGTATAAATCAGCTGCAGCATCAACTCCAGCTCACTGCTCAACCCCTTACCGGCAAAAAGAAAGCTCTCCGGACCGACTGAAAAACGAACCCTGCCGTTACGACCTGCAAGAGCGGTTTCAAGCTGCTCCCTGGTCAACCTGCCGATGCCGCTTTCACTGATTACCGCCTCGGCAAGCTTATCCAATCCGGCAGCAGGTTCCGAAAGTCGGCCTTTCCCGAAATGGACGGCAAGCAAGACCTCATGCTTTGAAAAATCAGTCTTTTTTACATTAATCCGCAAGCCATTCTCAAGGATTGTGGTGGTTGCCCCGATCTTCGGATGCTCAATCGTCTTTGTAATCTTTCCCCTGTCAGCAGGCAGAGGAAGATAGGGAAAAGATATTTCCTGTACTCCGGTCCAGGCATGGACCGGCGCCACTGTTGCGGATTTCCATGCCTGCTGCAGATGATCCCGGGGAGATAGATCGCCTTTTCGCAGGTCAACCGTTCCGGCAACCCCGATAACATGCCGGACCGGACCGGACATCCGGCGCAGTGCTGCCCTTATATCGGCCACCGTCATCTCGGCAAGCATGCCGGTATAGAGCTTCTTTTCCTGGACAGGAGAAAGGACCACCTCGTTGCCGTTAATTTTTCGTATGATATCTGCGGCAAGTTTGCTGCTGTCCCGGCTCTCCTGTGTCCGAACAGCCTTTGCAAGTTCCGCACTTAGTTCCTTCCTGACACGATCAAATTCCCCGTCCGTGATGCCATAGGTAATTGCCTGCCGCAGAATATGCTCCAGACGATCAAGAGCAGGACGCCAGTTATCGGCAGTGGTTTGCCCGGAAAGCACAAAATAACCCAGTCGCCGGACAAAGGTTCCAGCATAGGCCTGTGCCCTGGCAAGAGGACTGTTTTTTTCACTGACCACATGTTGCAGCCGGTTATCGACAATGGCTGCAGCAACATAATTCTGCAGCAGATATTTTTCCCTCTGAATCGTATCAGCCTGCGGAACAACGTTCCAGGTTGCGGCAATGGTGATTTCCGTTCTGCCGAGATCGGGCTCGTATTGATAAAAATAATCCCGGCTCTTCTCCGGAATACGGCCAAAATCATAACAGACCGGCGCTACATCAGCAGCACGCAATCCGGAAAAATACTGTATTATACTTTTTTTCGCCTCCTTAGGCGTCACATCGCCGACCAGCACCACAATCATATTTTCCGGGCGGTACCAGCTATTATAAAAAGCGCGAAGGCGTTGACTGTTTGCAGCAAGCAGGGTCTGTTCAATACCTATCGGGTCACGATCAGCGACCCGACTGCCGTAAAATTCATGCTTGAGGAGATTCCTGGAGACCCTGGCCCTGGCTGAATCCCGGGCTCTTTTTTCCGCCAGAATCACACCCCGTTCCCGGTTCACCTCAGGTTCCAGCAGCAATGCCCTGCGTGCATAATCAGAAAGAACCAGCAAGCCGTCTCCAAGTGTTTTCGCATCGGGCGCCGGCAACAGGAGCTTATAGACGGTCTCGTCATAGGAAGTATGGGCATTGGTATCAGCGCCAAAACTCATGCCGATCGATTGAAAATATTTTATCAAGGTTCCCGGGGGGAAATGTTTGGTCCCATTAAAAACCATGTGCTCGAGATAATGGGCCAGACCCCGTTGCGGGTCGGTCTCGTTGAGGGAGCCGGCCTGAACATCAAGATACAGAGCGACCCTGCCCTTTGGTTCATGATTTTCCTTGATCACATAACGAACTCCATTTTCAAGCGACCCAAAGATCAGCTCCGGATCTGGAGACAGATCACTTACATCCTGGGGCCATCCGTGACTGATACAGGGTACGGTCGATGATCCTTCCAAGGCCGTTTGTCGGAGGCTGCAGGCCGACAAAAGGTACGTCAGAAAGAGCAGGAGAAAAAATGAAAGATATGGTATCGAACCCTGCAGATGTTTGTTATTTTTGAACACTTCTTAGCTCCGG
>CAZURY010000361.1:0-3017 GCA_964623145.1 uncultured Desulfobulbus sp.
GACTCAACAAGAGCCATACCAAGAATCATGGTAGTGGTGATCGCACCTTTTGCTTCGGGGTTACGAGCAACACCCTGACAGGCGCCGAGAACACCAGAACCCATACCGATACCAGCGCCAAGGCCGGCAAATCCAATTGCGTGTGCAGCACCGATGCAAACTAATGCGAGATGAATCTTGTCCATTTGAACGTTCCTCCTAAAAAGTTATATAAAGTTGGCCTTCTTCTCCGATGAACGGAAATTTATGTATTATTTTATCAATGCGCTGATTCCATGGACTGGGCACAGTAACTTACGGAGAGCAGTACAAAGACTGCCGCCTGCACCAGGGAAACAAGAACACCAAGACAAAGAATTGGCAGGGGAGCAAAATAAGCGCCGGCAAGCATAAAGAGAACGGCGAGCAGAATCTCTTTAGCCACGATATTTCCGAAAAGACGCATGGAAAGTGACAGAATTCGGGCAAAGTTGGAAATCAACTCAAGCAGAAACATAAATGGCGCAATGGCTTTAACCGGTCCCATAAAGTGTTTGTAATACTTGATACCATGATAGCGAAAACCAAGAACATGATGGGTTACCCAGACGATGAGTGTCATGGCAAGAGTAATGTTCCAGTTTGAGGTCGGTGACATAAAACCGGGAATCAGGCCGATCATATTACCTATAACTATATACAGGGCAAAGGTGGCCATCATGGGAAAAAGCATTTTGGCTCCTTTTTCGCCAAGACTTTCCTCAAAGGTGTCCATAAGACCGGAGATGATTACTTCCCAGAAATTCTGGCCGCTGCCCGGAACAATTTCCAATTTTCCCATGGTCAACTTCGGTACAATAATCAAAAAGGCCATGACCAGCCAGGTGTAGGTCATATACGGGACACACAGCTTTTCAAGCAGCGTCTGGCCGACAATGGTATGAGGGACAGGAAGCCCCATTTTATCAAGAATAAGGGAAATAAATAAAATTGGATGTTCCATAGCCTTCTACTCCTTAAGCACTCTGTATGGAATATAGTTTCCTGCCACCGCTCAAAACAATACCTATAACACTGAGCATCACGGTTGACAGACCTAAAGCCACTCCTATCATATTCAGCTGCATCCTGGTGGATACCGCATACAGCAAAAGGCCAAGCACAATAAGCTTGGCATAAAACTTAAACACAAAACGAACACGTTCCATTTTTTGTACGGTACGAACCGCATCAGGGTCACTGGACGCCACCCGGCCGAGGATCTGCTCAGCATCACGTTTTAGCATCCAGAAGCTGCCATTTACCAGCAACGAACCAATCAGAACGGACTGGGCAAACATACTTCCCCAAATATAGAATCCGCCCCCGGCAAAAACAACAGTCAATATCAGGCTGACACGTTGAATAGATTGTAAAATCCTTTCTTCCGGCTTTTTCTGTTCCATTCTCAGTTGTTACCCATTATTCCCGCATCATCTTTTGATAAAGATCATATAGAGTCTTAAAACCGGCAAGAATACCCACGCCCAAAAAAACAAAGGTAAGATATGGCGCAGTCTTGCCGTGAAAGACCTTGTAATCCAGATACCAGCCAATACCAAGACCGATAAAAACGGAGATCACCACAGTCATTCCAACATGACTGTACGTCGCCAGCTGACTGAACAATTCCCGCCGCCCCTCAGACATCGGCTTTTTCTCCTATATACTCATTTCTGAATCTGGTGATTGGTAGCATGCAAAGGCGGCAAACGCAACGATTTTTTTATCAATCAGATAACTTTTTGAATGATGATTCAGTCATTGCCAGCGCCTTTTCCATGGAAGTTCGGTCATGTGCGGCGGATATGAACATAGCTTCAAATTGTGACGGCGCAAGCCAGATACCACCCTCCAACATCTGCCTGAAATGACGTCCGTAGAATTCGGTATTCGCCGTGGTGGCTGTTTTAAAATCACATACCGGCTCCCTGGTGAAGAAACAGGTCATCATCGATCCTATCCGGTTAAGCACGGTCGGCACAGAACTCTTTTTTGCAATACGAGCCAGCTCGCCGGCAAACCAATCACTTTTTGCTTCCAGATCCGCATAAAAGTCCGGCCGCCTGACGACCTTCAACATAGCCAGCCCGGCAGCCATTGCCAAAGGATTGCCGGACAACGTCCCTGCCTGGTAGACGGGTCCATCAGGGGCCACCTGATCCATAATTTCCTCTTTACCGCCATAGGCGCCCACCGGCAGGCCGCCTCCAATGATTTTACCAAGACAGGTCAGATCAGGCATGATGCCGAACCGCTCCTGGGCGCCGCCAAGGGCAAGACGAAAGCCGGTGATGACCTCGTCAAAAATCAACACAATGCCCAATTCTTCGGTCAGTGAACGCAATGTCTGTAAAAATTCCAAATCCGGAACCACCACTCCCATATTACCGGCGACCGGCTCAACAATAACACAGGCAATGTCATCTGCCCGGGCCCGCAATGTCTTTTCAAGCTCTTCGATGTTGTTATAGGGGATAGACAGGGTGTTTTTAACTATATCTTCAGGCACTCCCGGACTTCCTGGTATACCAAGCGTAATAAGGCCCGAACCGGCCTTGACCAGAAAAGAATCAGCATGACCATGGTAACAGCCGTCAAACTTCACGACCATATTTCTACCGGTATAGCCTCGGGCCAGCCGAACAGCGCTCATGGTTGCCTCGGTGCCGGAATTGACAAACCGTACTTTCTCCAGAGAAGGGACGGAATCACAGACCAGTTCGGCAAGCTCAACCTCCAAGGGTGTAGGCGCACCAAAGCTGGTGCCAAGAGGCGCCGCCGCATTGATGGCGTCCAAAACTTCAGGATGGGCATGTCCCAAAATCATCGGCCCCCAGGAACCAACAAAATCAACATAGGAGTTACCATCCACATCAATAACCGTGCATCCTTTTGCGCTTTGCACAAAAACGGGATCACAGCCAACGGATTTGCAGGCACGGACCGGAGAGTTCACTCCTCCGGGAATCACATTCTTTGCCCGGACAAATAATTCA
>CAZURY010000362.1:0-3016 GCA_964623145.1 uncultured Desulfobulbus sp.
TTTACATTATGCAGGTAATGCGGGCGAAACAGCATCTCGGTGAACGGTTACGTTTTTTCAACGCCATCAAAAATAAATTATGCACTTTTTTCATCGAGCATGAGTTTATAATTAATTGAATCAACCAGTGCCTGCCAGCTCGCCTCAATAATATTAACCGACACACCGACTGTTCCCCATCGGCGGTCCTTGTCCCTGCTCTCAACCAGTACCCGCACCTTGGCGCCGGTCCCATATTCTCCAGAAAGAACGCGGACTTTATAATCAATAAGTTCCATGCCCTTAAGACTCGGATAAAAACGAATCAATGCCTTGCGCAGGGCATTATCAAGAGCATTCACCGGTCCATCGCCCATGGAGGCAGTGTGCACCTCGCTGCCGCCGACATAAAGACGGATGGTAGCTTCAGTCATCGGCGGTTTATCCATCCGGAACTTATGATTCATAACCCGAAATCCTTCAATAACAAAAAATTTCCGCTGCAAACCAAGGGCACGGCGCATCAGAAGTTCAAAACTGGCCTCTGCCGCCTCATACTGATATCCCTTTCCTTCGAGCTCTTTGAGCTCTTTGATGATGGAAGACATCAAAGGGTCGTCGGGATTCAAATGCAATCCATACTTTTTGGCTTTATGCAGCACATTGGATCTTCCGGCCTGATCAGAAATCAAAATTCTTCGAATATTGCCTACTTTTTCAGGTTCGATGTGCTCATAGGTCAATGGATTACGCTTGACAGCGCTGACATGGATCCCTCCTTTGTGGGCAAAGGCCGATTCACCAACATAGGGTTGATAGCGGTTATGGGGCAGATTTGCCAGCTCATCAACCAGGCGTGAGGTCAAATATAATTGATCAATATGCTTGCCGACCTCGCACTCAAGCCCCATTTTGAAAACCAGCGCCGGAATTATCGAGGTCAGGTTACCATTGCCGCATCGTTCCCCGTAGCCGTTAATGGTTCCCTGCACATGGGAAGCGCCGAGTGAAATCCCCATTAATGCGTTGGCAACGGCAGTTTCCGAATCATTGTGCGGATGAATTCCAATTCGAACATTGCTGCTTTGCTCCTGGAGAAATTGCTTCACCCGGTCCATAATGGCGGGGATCTCATGGGGCAGCGTTCCTCCATTTGTGTCACAAAGCACAAGAGTTTCAGCCCCACCGGCCACTGCCCTGCCAAGAGTTGCCAGGCAATACTCACGGTTATTTTTAAAACCGTCAAAAAAATGTTCGGCATCATAAATCAGATGCTCAACTTTTGGCCTGAGGAAGGCCAATGAATCTTCAATGATCAGAAGGTTGTCTTCAAGTTCAATACGGAGTGCATCATGAACATGAGTGTCCCAGCTCTTTCCAAAAATGGTAACAGCCGGGGTTTTGGCTGCCAGCAATGCTGCAAGGTTAGGATCCTTGTCAGCCGGATTTTGAAAATGGCGGGTCGAGCCAAAAGCAGTCAAACGTGCATGTTTGAGCTCAACACCCTGCATGGCTTTGAAATACTCAATGGCTTTGGGATTTGAGCCGGGCCAGCCACCCTCTATATAATCAATGCCAAGCTTGTCCAGCTGTCTGGTTACCCGTATCTTATCATCAACGGAAAGATTGAAGCTCTCTGCCTGGGTACCGTCCCGAAGGGTGGTGTCGTATATTTCAATAGATTGGGTCATGTCATAACTCTTCTTCTGTCGGCATATTATCCTTTTCAAGGGCAAAGGCGTCATGCAGCGCCCGCACGGCAAGCTCTGTGTATTTCTCTGCAATAACACAGGATACCTTGATTTCCGAGGTGGAAACCATCTCCATATTTATACCTTCATTCGCCAAGACCTGAAACATAGTTGAAGCAATGCCCGAATGATTTCGCATGCCAACCCCAACAATGGAAATTTTTGCAATGTCCTTGTCTCCAGTCACGGACTCGGCGCCTATTTCCCGGCAGGTAGCGGCAAGGATTTCCATGGCCCGTTCATAGTCGCTGCGCATGACCGTAAAGGTCATGTCCGTCAGGTGACTGTCGCTGGTGTTTTGAATAATCATGTCAACCAAAATAGAGGCATCAGAAATAGGGAGGAATACTTTAGACGCTATTCCGGGTTGATCAGGAACATGCTTTATGGTAATTCTCGCTTCATTTTTATTATATGTCACACCGGATACCAGCATGGATTCCATTATTTTATCCTCCTCTACAACCCAGGTTCCTTCATTATCAGTAAACGTTGATCGAACATGTAAAGGTACACTGTACCGTTTTGCCAATCCCACAGACCGGATATCCAGAACCTTGGCGCCAAGACTGGCAAGTTCAAGCATTTCATCATAACTGATCTGATCAATTTTGCGCGCTTTGGAACAAATATTCGGATCCGTTGTATACACCCCTTCCACATCAGTGAAAATTTCACAGGCATCGGCATTAAGCGCTGCGGCCAGGGCAACGGCTGTTGTGTCGGATCCGCCGCGGCCAAGGGTTGTAATGTCTCCATATTCGGTTACCCCTTGAAAACCGGCAATGGTGACAACTTTACCGGCATCAAGATTTTGTTTAATTTTCTCCGTATCAATACTCTTGATCCGGGCCTTGGTATGCATATCATCAGTGCGGATGGCGACCTGGTCCCCTAAAAAAGAAACAGCCTCGAACCCGGCCTCCTTGATTGCCATGGCAAACAGGGCAATAGTGACCTGCTCCCCTGTGGACAGCAGCATATCCATTTCCCGGCGATTGGGTATTGCCTGGATGTCCCGGGCAAGCCCGGTCAGGCGATCGGTTTCACCGGACATGGCCGACAACACAACGACCATCTGATTACCCTGCTCCCGGTATTGAAGAACTCTCTTTGCAACCGCTTTTATTTTTCCCGTGGAACCAACTGAAGTTCCACCAAATTTTTGCACGATAAGCGCCATTACTCTACCAGATCATTCAATTTTCCCGTGACGTTGGTTCCACGGGAAATTTAACAAAAACAGACAGGGGAAAAAATACCCTGCCCTTTACGTTCATTTATTC
>CAZURY010000363.1:0-3012 GCA_964623145.1 uncultured Desulfobulbus sp.
ATAATTATTCAATGGTATTCGTGGTTCAAATTATTCAATTATTTTCGGTTGGTTGCTGTAGAAGCGCCTTGCAGTCGGCATTGTGGTACCCTTGGAAGACCTGCGATGTTACCTTTTTGTTGATAATTAATTGCCGGAAACGTTATAGTGCTTATCTATACTTGATAATCGGGCATTTTGATCGTTATAAGTCGAATCGCTTATGGGCGTCGATGCAGCTCTTACGAGGATGCTATGGATCGTTTCAGTAAAAAGCTTGTTCAGGAATTAGAGGCAATGCAGCAACAGACCGGCCGCATGCTGCGCAATATGTCGCTGGCAAGAATGGTTCCGGTTGAAAGCGGTTACTGGCAGCCACCAGCCGATATTTATGAGGCAGAGGCGGAAATATATATTTATTTTGACCTGGCCGGAGTGGTGCTTGACGATTTTGAGGTAATTGTCGGAGAACATCAGGTCCATATTAACGGAATTCGGCAGTTACCCGTGCAGGGCGCCATCGCCTGTGTTCATCAACTGGAGATTGAAATAGGCCGGTTTGAGAGGATCCTGTCCCTGCCGGCCGTGGTCGATGTTGATGGGGCTACATCTTCCTATAGCGATGGAATTTTGATGCTTACCCTGCCCAAACGACAGAAAAAAAGTCGGGTGTGTATTCAGGTGCACGGAGGAGAAGAGTAATGGCGGAAAAGAAAATAGAAGAAAAGGCTGTTGATCCGTTAACCCTGCCGGTTCCGGCCGAACTGCCGATCCTGCCGTTGCATGGTTTTGTCTTTTATCCCGGCATGGGCTTTCCCCTGCAGATCGGCAGTGAATCGTCTAAAAAACTTGTCGATGAAGCCCTGCTTGGTGACCGTATGGTTGGGCTTGTACCCGGGCGCAAGGAAAAAGCCGTCACCGAAGAGCTTGGCGCCGACGATCTGTATCAAGTTGGGGTTATCGGCTATATTCATAAACTGACCAAGGCCGATGAGGGGTATTATCAGGTCCTGATCAGCGGCACTAAAAAGATAAAGATTATTGAATTTACCCAGGTAGAGCCTTATCTCAAGGCCAAAGTGGAAGAAATTCCCATGGAGATTAAGGAGAACAAAAAGATTGAAGCCCTGGTTCTCAATATTCGCAACCAGTTTCAAAAGCTGGTCAAGCTGACCCAGCTGCCCCAGGAGATGCTGGCCACTGTCAACGCGCTGAGTGATCCCTTCCATATTGCCTATCTTGTCACCTCGCAGCTGAATCTTAAGATCGAGGATGAACAGAAAATTATAGAAATCCGTGAGCTGGATGAACTGCTGCATCAGGTTGCCCGCCATTTAAATAACCGCCTGGAAACAGCGGAGATGAGTGATGAACTGCAAAAATCCATGAAAAAGGACATGGATAAGAAACAGCGCGAATTTTTTCTTCGTCAGCAGTTGCAGGCCATCCGCAAGGAACTTGGTGAAGGGGATGAAGACAAGGTCGAAATTAAGGAACTGCGTGACAGGGCAGCCGAGAAGAAGCTGACCGAAGAGGCCCGTAAGGTTGTTGATAAGGAACTGGCCCGCCTGGAGCGAATTTCACCATCCTCTCCTGAATACACCGTCTCCCGGAACTATATCGATTGGATCCTTGATCTTCCCTGGTTGGAGTCAACAACAGATACCCTGGATCTTGATAAGGCCCAGGAGGATCTGGACAAAGATCATTATGGGCTGGAAAAGATAAAAAAACGGATAATTGAATTTCTGGCGGTCCGTAAACTCAAAGAAGATATGCATGGGCCGATCCTCTGTTTTGTCGGCCCTCCCGGTGTTGGTAAAACCTCGCTTGGCCAGTCCATAGCCCGAACAATAAACCGAAAATTTGTCCGTATTGCTCTGGGCGGGGTGCATGATGAGGCTGAAATCCGCGGTCATCGACGAACCTATATCGGGGCGCTGCCTGGAAGAATTATACAGAGCTTGAAAAAGGCCGGTTCCAACAACCCTGTTTTTCTTCTGGATGAGGTAGACAAACTCGGCAACGATTTTCGGGGTGATCCATCCTCGGCCCTGCTTGAAGTACTTGACCCGGAACAGAACTCCACCTTCACCGATCATTATCTTGATATTGAGTTTGATCTGTCGAAGGTGATGTTTATTGCCACCGCCAATGTACTGGATACCATTCCCGGGCCGCTCAGAGATCGGATGGAAATAGTGGAACTCTCCGGCTATACGGAACAGGAAAAGGTTGCCATAGCCAGGCGGCATCTATTGGCCAAGCAGCTTGAGGCCCATGCCCTCGGCGAGGATGACCTGGAAATACCTGATGAAACACTGCATCTGTTAATCCGTTCCTATACGCGGGAGGCCGGGGTCCGTAACCTGGAGCGGGAAATTGCCGCTATCTGCCGTGGGGTTGCCGCTGAAATTGCCAGAGGGCACATGGGGAAACGGGTGGTTACGCCGGACGATGTCCATGACATTCTTGGACCGATCCGTTTTTTCCCTGAAATGAAAGCCCGAACCTGGGGGCCGGGACTGGCAACCGGGCTTGCCTGGACACCGGTGGGTGGGCAGATTTTGTTTATTGAATCATCAATTATGAAGGGCAAGGGTGGACTGACGCTTACCGGCAAGCTAGGTGATGTGATGAAAGAGTCGGCGACGGCGGCGCTTACCTATATTCGTTCCCATGCCAAACGTCTTGGAATTGATGAAGATATTTTTTCAACGATAGATATCCATGTGCATGTTCCCGAAGGCGCCATTCCCAAGGATGGTCCTTCCGCCGGGGTGGCCATGGTGTGTTCCCTGGTGTCGGTTATTACCGGCAGGGCTGTGCGTCGGGATGTGGCCATGACCGGGGAAATTACCCTGCGCGGCGATGTGCTGCCGGTGGGCGGCATTCCGGAAAAGGTACTGGCCGCCCTGCGTTCAGGTATTCGAGAGCTTATTCTTCCGGTGCTCAACGAAAAGGATGTGTTGGAAATTCCGGAAGATGTACGGGAGGGTGTTGTTTTTTATTATCCCCATACCATTGAAGAGG
>CAZURY010000364.1:0-3008 GCA_964623145.1 uncultured Desulfobulbus sp.
CAGCTCCAGCCCGGTTATTGCCGGCAGCAGATGATGCCGTCATCTCACCTTCCCCATAGACCTTGACGGAAAGCACATCGCCAAGACCGATGATATACTCCTGCTGCTCCCCGGGGAGTATCAGATTACCGACAATTTCCTTGCGCAGTTTTTCTTTCTGTGCATTACTGACAACAACATCGGCCGTTGATTCGGCCGCCCGGACCGGCTGCCAACCACAGACCACCGCCAGAATCGCTAAAGTGAAACACAACCATTTATGCATAAATCACGTCCTCCCCTTTTTCCTATCGCATTGCAGGACAATGAAACAATACGGAATCCGTTCCATAATCCATGAAAAAAATTCAGCATTTATTAACCAATGTATCATATTTTATGTTCTCGTTAAAACACTTTTCCCCTGACCACTCTTTTTTCATATCCAGATTATCTATACATGACAATACCCAGGTTAAAACTTCCGGAATTCCGGAAAGCACTCCGATAGCACAAACAAAAAGGACGACGCATGGTTGACGCCGTCCCTGATGGGTCCGGGTAAAACAAAAAGTCGGAACAACCGGCAGCAAATTCCCTAATAGCGTAAATTTTCCACACTGTGCTCCAGGGGTTTACCAAGGATACGCGCTATGGTTTGATCAACAACCAGAATATCATTATCAAAGGAACCATGCGCCGCCTTGATCCGTGCTGTTTCTTTCACGATTTTATGGTTTTTCCACTCAGCCGCCGTCAGAACCTGTTCATCATCCACGACGTGCAGAGCCTGCCCGCCCCAAAATTTCTGCCAGACCTTCAGCTGGGAAATGGTAGCCTTGTTCCAGGTTTCGCCGTCACTGTTTTTGGATTGGTCAAATACATTCGCCATGCCGAGCAGCGGTGTTTTATGCAGGTTCTCCAGGGCCCGGCTGACAAGATAGAGGAGGGACTTGCGATAGGGCCCCACGGTATCATCCCGCTCACGCGCATCACTGAGCAAATGCAGATGCAGATCCGATTTTTTCAGGACGTTCTGCTCTATCGCCCGGATATAGTACCTGTTGGCGAAATCAATGGTACAGGCGGCTGCATACAGCGTGCAGCTTGCAATCCGCACCTTGTTGCGGCGGCAGTCCCGCAACATATGGCCAAGGAGAATTGACCCGGCGGAATGGCCCACCAGGTGTATTTTCAGGCCCGAGCATTCTTTCTGCAACCGTGCAAGCGCTTTAACAGTGAGAAAAGCGCCCCGGTCGTTGCCCCTCTTCATGGCCGAGGCTTCGGCATTTTGTTTCATCTGGGACCAGACAGCCTTGACGCCGAGATTTTCCGAGGCAACTTCCAGGGTGCGGTCAAGGATATCGGAGGCACGCTCACGGGCCTCGGCAAGCACATCCTCAATCCCTTTGTAATGCGGGAAAAGCCGGTTGACGGAATCATCCATAATAGAGACAATGGATTCCAATAGCCCCGTCCTCCATGTGAAAAAAACCGGATAAATGCCGTTGGCTTCAAAATACGGGGCCATGGTCCGTATTCTCTGGATTGAGGCCCCCTCACTGTTCAGCCCGCCATGGGCATAAAGAACAATATTTTTTTCCGCACCATTCAGCCCGGAAAACCAGGCGGCCGGTTTAGCGACAACAATATCATTAACGGTATCAACCGGTCCGTTATTCATCACCAGGCGATTTATAACCATGCCGTCATTACCCATCACCACCGTATGATCATAGGCCTTGCCTTCGTCCCAGGGGCGGACAAGCTTATCCTTATACTTATATTCCCGTTTCTCCCGTTTAAAGAGTTCAAAGGTCGTTGGGTCGGCATTAAAAAGAGACTGTTCCCGGTCTGCCGAGGTCGAGACGAAATGTTTTTTGACACTCGTCTCCGTGGGAGCGCCCATCACACAAACCCAGGCATCCCGGCCATTGGCGACCCAGTCATCATAGGTGAGAACAGCAAATCCCTTCATTCCCCAATCAGAACCCCATGAGTTCTGAGTAATAAAGCCACGCCTGTTAAAACCAACCAGGGCAAAGGCATGGCCACCCTTGGGTTGCATATTTTCCTGCCATCTGATGCGTGGCAAAGTCTGATGACTTACCTTGCCGCCCTTGCTCTTTTTCAGCATCCATCCCTGGTGCACCTGGCCGGAAACATAGATGGCGCCGACTTCCTGGATGGCGGCCCGCATATCGGTAATGGAATTTTTATCAATCCTATAGTAAACGCCGAGCGGCCGTTCCGCAGCATCTTCTTCCCAGCCTTCTTTTGGCTTGCAAAAGCGGGCCCGCCCTTTTTCATCGTAATACGGCCAGAACTCCAGGCTGCAAACCCCATGTTTATACCATGCCTTGACAGCTCCCCGACAGCTTGATCCTTCATAATCCTCACCCGGCCACTCATCGTAAAACCTGGCAAGGTGGTACAGCATCCGCTGACTGACCGGAGCCGGTAACTCTGATTTTTTGGGTGGTTTTCCATCGGACCGCGCAAGAACCGCACGCCGCCATAACAGGTAATTAATGGTCGCTGCCAGACCAAAACCAGTACAGGCGCCCTCCTTGCCCTGGTTTAAGACCAGACTTTTGTAGGCGGTAAAATATTTGCCGACATACCGGGCCGGCGGATATTCCGGTTCAAGGGATTTAAGCGGTGGCTCGTAGGGACGGTCACGAAGATCAATTCGATCAGGTCGGGCGTCAAGACGATACTGGTCAGTAAGCGTTTTCATAATGTACCTCTCCATCCATTAAAATTTACCGGCGCCAACGACTCATTTTTTCAGAGTCCTATATGCTCAAAAAAACAGAAAAATCCCCGAAAGACATCAAAAATTTTTCGGCAGAGGAAAAATCACGATAAAACAGGATAGTGAAAGAAAAAACGAACCGTCCGCAGTCGAACCACCCATCCTCACAGCTGGTGCAAAAGGACCGACAGGTGGTTGTTATGCACCAGAACTAAACGAAAAGTCAGCTAATCCTGCGGAAATATAAACCAAAACCAATTCAGGACAAAAT
>CAZURY010000365.1:0-2991 GCA_964623145.1 uncultured Desulfobulbus sp.
TGGCCAGGTATACCGTATGGAAAAAGGATGAACCGGGAAAGACCATGCGCCTGGCACCTTTTATGGCGCTGAAAATACCGATCGGACAGGATGATGCTACAGATTCCGTCGGTAGGCTGCCGCAACCTCTGCAGTTAGGTTCCGGTTCCTGGGATTACACCATGGGCCTGGTTCTGACCCGGCAGACGTTGGCCTGGCAGATTGATGGATCGTTGTCCTATACAGTGAAAAATGAGGCCGATGGATTTGAGTTTGGCGATGAGTTCCGCTTTGATTTTTCCTATCAGCATCGGATATGGCCTCGTCAGCTCACATCCGGAGTGCCTGGTTTTGTCTATGGCGTTCTGGAAAGTAATCTTATCCGGCAGGGAAAAAACAGAAGTCAGGGTGTTGAGGATGAGGATTCCGGCGGCCTAACCTGGTTTCTGTCTCCCGGAATGCAGTATGTGGCCAGGAGGGCGGTCCTGGAAATGGCGGTTCAACTGCCGGTCGTTCAGGATTTGAATGGTGCGGCATTGAAGAATGATTTTACGGCAATTGTGAGTTTTCGGATGAATTTTTAGATTTATCTCGTACAGGGGTACAGTAATATGGCGCTCAAGCTGGAACTTTTCTCTTCCCCGGCCTGTGGTAAATGCGATCAGATGAAAAAGAAACTGCAGGCAGTTGCCGATCAGTCCGAAGGAAGGATTGAATTCACGGTGGTCAATATTTTACAGGAGATGGATTATGCCCTGCAACTGGGCGTTCTGTCCACTCCCTGCATTGCCGTTAACGGTAATCTGTTGACTTTAGGTCTGCCGGACATGGATGAGTTGAAAAAAATACTTGATGAGCACCTTGCCGGAGGGATAGGGTGACAGCGGAATGGTTGTACAGCATGGCGGTAGTTCTTGGCTTCCTCTCTTTTTTTGAGCCGTGCACCATCGCTACTCACACCCTGTTTTCCCAGCGGATCCACCAGAAAATGGTTGCCACCCCAGGCCGGGATCTGCTTGATTTTCTCCTTGCCCGCATATTGCTCATGGCACTGTTGCCGGCCGTCGCAACCATGATTCTGCCCAAGATTGCATGGACAAAGGTTTCTCCGGCTGTCCCTCTGCTGTTTATCGGCAGCCTCTATCTTGTTACCCGGTTCATCTATCTTCCGATTCCACATCTGGAGTTTTATCACCTGTTTTCTGGTCGGCGAACTATCAACTACGGGTTACAACTCGGTTTAACCCTGCCGGCCTGCACGATCCCCCTGGTCTGTATACTTATCGGTGGAGCGGTTACTCTTGGTAACCTTAGTGCCGCCGGGGTGGCCGGGTTTCTGTTCGGGGCGGCATTCAGTAGTGTGACCGTGCTGACGGCAATAACCGGAATCGGTGGTTCCCGGGGCGCTGGTTTTCTCTCCATGGCGGCGAAAATAACACCGTATGCTACCGCCATTTTTCTAGCAACAGCCGCCCTCTACCTATTGTGGTGAGTAGAACAGTGGTACTGATAATATGAGATATTTTTTTCTTCTGATTTTGTATGTGTTGTCTGTCCTATTGCCTGCATCAGCAGCTGGGAAACCATCCTATCATTTTGCCATGACCTGGGGCGTAAGGGGATCCAGTCCCGGTCGGTTTAAGAACCCCATCGGCATTGCCATCGCCGAAAATGAAGTTTTTGTCAGTGATGCAGGCAATAACCGCATTCAGGTGTTTCGTCCGGATGGCCGATTCCTTCGCATGTTTGGTCACAGGGGATCAAAGCCCGGAGAGCTGGCGCGACCGATGCATATATGCGTTTCCGAAGGCAGGCTCTATGTGACCGAGTATCTCAACGATCGGATCCAAATCTTTTCGCTTACAGGTACATCCCTGAAGTTGATCGGCTCGCCCGGAACCGGTCCCGGTCAATTTGATGCTCCGGCTGGTGTGGCAGCAAATGACAAGGGGGAACTCTATGTGGCGGATTTTTATAATCAGAGAGTGCAACTTTTAGCTGCAGATGGATCCTTTATTCGGCAATATGGCCGTACCGGAAGCAAAGGCATCACTGCCGGTTTGTTTAACTATCCCATCGATGTTGCCCTGTTACCTGATAACAGTCTGGTGGTGGCGGACGCCTACAACGACAGGGTTCAGGTCTTTGCAGCCGATGGGAAATTTCTGCGGAAATGGGGCGGGTTGTTGGCCATGAATATCTCCGGCAGTCGTCCCGGTTGGTTCAAAACGGCAACAGGAGTATCCGTTGGGCCTGACGGTCATGTGTTTGTGGCCGACTTTTATAACAACCGGATCCAGGAATTTACCGGGACCGGTAAATTTCTGACTGCTTTTGGCGGAAAAGATGGTGGGGCTGAGCGTCTGAAGCTGCCCACGGATATGGCTGTGGATGACGCCGGGAATGTCTATGTCGTTGATTTCGGCAACAACCGTATCGTGAAATTTTCTCCGGATTTAAACTGAGGAATAATTCGAAGGAATTACGGTTGATATTTGTTGATGTTCAGGCAGATTTTATCGCCTACTTTTTTAAACTCTTTATATGCCAGTTCAATAATTTCACAGGTTTCCGAATTTGTTGCGGTGCAATAGATGTTTTTCAGGTCAGGCGGAGA
Organism: uncultured Desulfobulbus sp.; assembly: GCA_964623145.1. Classification (GTDB taxonomy): domain Bacteria; phylum Desulfobacterota; class Desulfobulbia; order Desulfobulbales; family Desulfobulbaceae; genus DRLX01. Next base: position 2,597 of record CAZURY010000365.1, read on the forward strand.
GACCATGCCTCGACCCAGGAGATCTTTTTTGACCCAGCCGTACAAAGAGTGCCACATCTCGTCAGCCAGGATGATGGGAATTTTGCATATATGGTCCACCTGAATCAGCTGCCAGGTGTAAAACAGCTCCAGGCAGGTTCCAATGCCGCCTGGCATTATAACCACAACGTTTGACAGGGCCATGAAATGGTCAAGACGGCTGGAAAATTTATGGAAATGTTTATTGATATCAAGATGATTATTGGCTTCATTCTCCCAGGGAAGATCAATGGTCAGGCCAACGGATTTGGCATCGCCGTCGGTCCCTGCCTTCAGCCCGGAATTGGCTGCGTCCATAATACCCGGGCCGCCGCCTGTAATAATGTTGATACCCATTGAACCGAGGCTTTTTGCAA
>CAZURY010000366.1:0-2970 GCA_964623145.1 uncultured Desulfobulbus sp.
GATATTTTTACGAAAATCTACCAGGAAGCAATGATAACGCATCACGGGATTTGTAACTATGCGATTTCACTTACGGCAAATGGCTGCGGCCATGCAGGCGGCGCCGAATCCGTTGTCGATGTTGACCACACTGAGCCCTGGCGCGCAGCTGTTGAGCATGCCGAGCAGGGCGGCAAATCCGCCGGCGCCCGTACCATAGCCAACACTGGTGGGCACACCGATTACCGGGGCCGGGGTCAAGCCGGCAACCACCGAGGGCAGAGCCCCTTCCATGCCGGCAACCACGATGATGACCTTTGCCTGCTGCAGGGCTTGCTGGTGCTCCAGAATACGATGGATGCCGGCAACTCCTGCATCGGGGATGCTTTTTACTTCATGTCCCAGGCAGCACAGGGTGACCCGGGCCTCTTCGGCAACCGGCAGGTCGGAAGTGCCGGCAGTGATAAGGAGTATGGCCCGTTCTGTATGGCGGCATTCTACCTTATCTTCATTACCGGTCAGCATCCGTGCCGTTTTATGATAGCAAAGTTCCTTAAGCGCTGCGCAGGTAGTTTCGGCTTTATCTTCGTCTACTCGCGTTGCCAGGACCACATGCTCCTGCTGTAACTGCGCAGTGAGAATTTCTATCAACTGGGAAGCTGTCTTTCCCTGGGCAAAGACAGCTTCCGGTATGCCGGTACGCAGGCTGCGGTGATGGTCAAGGCAGGCCGAGGAAAGGGTTTGTCCCGGCAGGTTGCGCAGTTGGCCGACGACATCCCTGATAGCAATTCGGCCTTCCTGCAGGTTGTGGAGAAGGGTATACAGCTGGGTCTCATTCATAAAGACTATCCTACCATGGGTGAAAAGCGAGGTAAACCATTTACGGGCGTCCCTGGTTCTGGTAAAGTGAGATCTTGATGTCATAATGAAAATCTGGAGGAATTATGTCCGAAGATCTTTATCCGCACTACATTCAGGCCTTGCTTGATCCGGATTGTTATCCCCACCCCGTGGATACGGTACGCCTTGTGCAGACCCATATTTCATTTGTTCTGTTGGCCGGGGACTTTGTCTATAAATTCAAAAAACCGGTGAATTTCGGTTTTCTTGATTTTTCAACCCTGGAAAAACGGAAATATTGTTGTGAGCAGGAACTGGCGCTTAATCGAAGGCTGTGTCCGGAGATTTATCTTGGCCTGGTCCGGGTGAATGAGGATGATGGAATTATCAATTTTGACGGACAGGGCAGCCTGGTTGAATATGGTGTTAAGATGCAACGGATGCCCGAAGATCGCATGATGGCCCGGATCATTGATCGAGGCGAGTTACAGGTGGACCATATTCAGGCTCTGGTCGATGTCCTGGTTCCCTTTTACGAAACAGCGGAAAGAACTTCTGAAATAGACACCTTTGGCACTGCCGAGGCAGTTTCTGTTAACGTTCTGGAAAATTTTGATCAGACCCAAAACTTTATTGACGGCAGAGTTTTGACGCAAAGGCAATTTGATTGTATATCGGCGTATGCCCGTTCAGTACTGGCACAAACGGATATCTTCCAGGCCAGGATAGACGCCGGCAGGATACGGGATTGCCATGGAGATCTCTATTCTGCAAATATCTGTCTGGCGGACAAGGTTTATATTTATGATTGCATCGAGTTTAACGAGCGTTTTCGTTATTGCGATGTGGCAAGCGATGTTGCCTTTTTGGCCATGGATCTTGATTTTCATGATTTACCGGAGCTGTCTAAGCTGTTTATAGATCGATTTTGTGTGCTCTCCGGAGATGACGGGCTGCGCCGGATGCTTAATTTTTACACCTGTTATCGAGCCTATGTGCGCGGTAAAATTGGTCTGTTCACTGCTGCTGACCCGGCTGTTGATGCCGAGGTAAAAAAGACAAGTCAGGAAGCGGCAGCAGCATATTTTTCGCTGGCCTGCCGTTACGCAGAGCAGGGATAGCGCCAATGCCCGGCATTTTGGTCTTTTTTGGTTTAATTGCCTCCGGCAAGTCAACTTTGGCGGCACGTTTTGCTGAAGTTGAAAAACTGCTGTATCTCAATACGGATCGCGTTCGTAAGGAACTCGCCGGCCTTGAGGCCACCCAGCGCAGATCCGATGCCCTGGGGCAGGGAATTTACAGCCGGGAATTTACCAGACGCACCTATGCGACTATGCTGGAAAGGACGGCAAACCGGCTGCGCCAGGGAAGCAGTGTCGTGCTCGATGGCTCCTACAGCCGCAGAAAAGATCGGGCAAACGTTCTTGCCTGCGGGCGGCAGGAGGGGGCAGGCGTGCGCTTTATTCTGTGCTATTGTTCTGATAGCGAGGTTAGGCGTCGTCTTGAGATGCGGGCCCGGGACCCCCTGGCGGTCTCTGATGGTCGCTGGGATATTTTTCTCAACCAGAAAGAGAGCTTTGAGCCACCCGATGAACTGAAGGGGGATCAGTTGCTGTTGTTGAATACCGAGGCTGATCCGGATGTTTTACTGCGGCAGGTTCGACGATGGCTTGGCGCAACGTCCGATAATTCTAAAATTTAAACCGAAAAAAAAACATGTACACTCGAATATATTTTCTGCGTTACCCCAAGGAAACTTCAGATCAACCCATTATCTATCAGTTGGTTAAGCAGTATGATGTGGAATTTAATATTTTAAAAGCAGATATTCGTCCCCAGCGTGATGGGATAATGATCCTGGAACTTAAAGGAAATAAGGAGAATGTGCGTGAGGCTCTGGGGTATTTAAAAAGCCTTGGCGTGCGCGCAGAACGGCTGGCGGCAAAGATCAGCCGGGATGAACGGAAATGCTTTCAATGCGGAGCCTGTACGGGTATTTGCCCGGTCGGGGCGCTCTATATAGAACGTCCAGCCATGGAAATACGGTTTGACCCGGAAAAGTGCACCGGCTGCGGCCTTTGTGTCACCGGCTGTCCGGTCAGGGCCATGCACGTTTCATTTGATCAATTGCCGGAAGAGGAATCGGTAACG
>CAZURY010000367.1:0-2937 GCA_964623145.1 uncultured Desulfobulbus sp.
GATGATCTTATCCGGTGATTTGGCGGCAACCTCCTCAATATTCATGCCGCCTTCGGTGGAGGCAATGATCATCATGGATGCAGTGGCGCGGTCCGGCAGAATGGACAGATATAGCTCTTCTTTGATGTCCTGCCCCTGCTCCACAAGCACCTGCCTGACCGTATGGCCGTGACCTGCCGTCTGGGCCGTGGCAAGAGTCATCCCGAGGATAGCCCCGGCGGCCTCCCGCGCCTGTTGCTGGTTATGTACCAGTCGAATCCCTCCGGCCTTGCCCCGGCCGCCAGCATGGACCTGGGCCTTGATCGCGGCCGGATAGCCAAGGGTTTGGGTTGCGGCAACAGCCGCTTCCACCGAATCGGCTATCTGCCCCTCGGGCACAGGCAGACCAACTGCGGCAAAAAGTTCCTTGGCCTGATATTCATGGAGTTTCATTTTCTTTTCACAGGGATACCATCACCGATAGTGCAGGTATCCCTTCTCTCCTTGCAATTATTTCTCCGGGTAACCCATCTCTTTTAAATGATCGGTTATTTCATCGAGAATGGTCGGGTCATCAATGGTGGACGGCATCCGGTATTCCTTGCCCACGGAAATGGAACGCATGGTGCCGCGCAGGATCTTGCCGGACCGGGTTTTGGGCAGACGGGCAACCACGGCTGTCTCCTTGTAACAGGCAATGGGTCCGATCTGCGAGCGGATCATTTTGATCAGCTCCGTCTTCAGTTCTTTCTCATCGCATTCAACCCCGGCCTTGAGAACAACCAGTCCCAGCGGTTTCTGCCCTTTCAGCGCGTCATCAGTGCCGAAAACCGCACATTCCGCCACATGGGGATGGGTGGCTATCACCTCTTCCATGGCGCCGGTGGACAACCGGTGACCGGCGATATTGATAACATCATCGATTCGTCCCATGACAAAAACATAGCCGTCTTCATCAATGTAGCCGCCGTCACTGGTTTCATAATATCCCGGAAAGGCGGACATATACGAGCTGAGAAACCGCTCTTCGTTGCGCCACAGGGTTGCCAGCGTTCCCGGAGGCAGCGGCAGTTTGACGACGATATTGCCCTCCTGATTGGGACCGAGCTCGTTGCCCTCATCATCAAGGATTTTCACATCATAACCGGGCACCGGTTTGGTAGGTGAACCCGGCTTGACCGGAAACTGTTCAATGCCCATGGGATTGGCAACAATGGCCCAGGCGGTCTCGGTCTGCCACCAGTGGTCGATGACCGGCACATTGAGCAGTTTTCTTGCCCAGTGATAGGTATCCGGGTCAAGCCGTTCTCCGGCCAGAAACAGGGTCTGAAAGCCTGAAAGGTCATAGGTCTTGAGCAGGGCGCCGTCCGGGTCTTCTTTTTTGATGGCCCGAAAGGCGGTGGGCGCAGTGAACATGACCTTGACCTTATGCTCGGCAATGACCCGCCAGAAGGCGCCCGCATCCGGGGTGCCGATGGGTTTGCCCTCATAGACAATGGTCGTACATCCGTAAAGCAGCGGTGCATACACAATATAGGAATGACCGACCACCCAGCCCACATCCGAGGCCGACCAGTAGACATCGCCTGGCTCCACGTTGTAGATGTTTTTCATGGTCCAGTGCATGGCCACGGCATGTCCGCCGTTATCCCGCATAACACCTTTGGGCATACCGGTGGTACCTGAGGTATAGAGGATATACAGAGGATCGGTGGCCGCCACCGGCACACAGTCGACAGGTTCGGCTGTATCGACAACCGCCCGCCATTCCACATCCCGCTCCTTTGTCAGTTCCGCCTGAATAAAATCACGCTGGAAGATGATGCATTTTTCCGGTTTATGGCTGGATTGCTCAATGGCCGAGTCCACCAGAGGTTTATAGGCCAGGGTCTTTTTTCCTTCAATAGCGCCCGACGCTATGACAATGGCTTTGGGTTGGGCATGGTCGATACGGATGGCCAGCTCATTGGCGGCAAAGCCGCCGAAAACCACAGAATGCACTGCACCCAGCCGGGCGCAGGCGAGCATGGCCACCAGGGCTTCGGGGATCATCGGCATATAAATAACAACCGTATCACCCTTCCGTACTCCCTGATTTTGCAGGGCGCCGGCAAAAGTCGCCACCTGTAGCTGCAATTCCGTATAGGTGATTTTGCGCTTGGTGTCGGTTACCGGAGAATCATAGATGATTGCCACCTGGTCGCCACGGCCGTTTTCCACATGCCGGTCAACGGCATTATAGCAGGTATTCAGTTCTCCGCCGCGAAACCAGCGGTAGATGGGCGGGTTGGAACGGTCAAGTACCGTATCCCATTTCTTATACCAGTCTATTCCCTCTGCGGCCTCACCCCAGAACTCTTCCGGATTTTCTATACTCTGTTTGAAAACTTCCTCGTATGCTCCCATCTCTGCTCCTCAATAGACAATTATAAAAGCAAATTCCATTGACCGCTGCCGGTTCGGGATATCTACCCCGGACAGGTTCACAAGCTATATGACCTGTATGACCGCGGTTATTGCTGCAACACCACCTGCTCTATACCCAATTGTCTCGGCTCCGACAAGAGGAAGCCCTTTCCGGCAGGTATTTTTCTTGTATGCAGCGTCATGTAATGGTACAGTTCAGGCATGAAAATATGGTTGCAATTTCCAATTGTCCTGCTACTGTTTTCCTGCATCCTGCTTTCAGTCCTCTGTCCAGTTGAAAGCCGTCCTGCCAGGGCTGATTCTCCTGAAACTGCAATCATCAAGGTTCACAGCCGTCCGGCAAAGGACCTGCTTCCCCAGGTGCAGACCATCCTCTCCGCTTCGGGTCGTGCCTCAATTGATATCATCACCAACTCTGTCATTGTTTCCGACACAACAGATACTATACAAAAAATTCGACATCTGATCAGGCAGCTTGACGCTCCCACTCCCCAGGTAACCATTACCCTGCGCTATCATCAGCCGTCAACA
>CAZURY010000368.1:0-2890 GCA_964623145.1 uncultured Desulfobulbus sp.
TGCCATTCCCCATCCCATTTCATGGCTGGTTCACTTTGCGTGAAGGGCTGGTGCAGATTATAGAGAACAATATTTTTTTCCCTGCCGCCAAAGTCTCTGCCGTCAAGCCGGGCAAGTTTTTTATTCATGGCCAGGATGGGGTAGACCGGACTTTCCGCAGCCCCTGCCACATCCCCGGTGACATAAATGACCGGTTTTAGATTTTTCCTGTAAACAGGCTGGTTGACAGGGCGTTTCTCGATTTTGACCAGTTCCCGCAGAGGGACAAGCGGCCCGCCCGGGTTGCCCTGCGGTTGGAGAGAGATATTTAACAGACCATCAATGGTTGATCGCATGGACAGGGGCAGGCGAAGGATAACATTGATTTCCTCCTTGTCCCCGGGCTGGTGGAACAGATCAATGGATTGTCCATGCAGGCCAAGCTGAATAGCCCGGTTGACGGCGCCTTCGGAAATTCCGTTTAAAGCTGCTTTTTCCTTATCCACCAGGACAACCAGCTTGTTGCGATCCCTTTCTCTATACCAGTCAACATCAACTACGCCACTGGTCTCGGTAAAAATTTTTTTAACGGTTGTGGCCAGGGCAACGCGCTCTTTATCATTGGGGCCATATATCTCAGCCACCAGGGTTTGCAGAACAGGTGGGCCGGGCGGTACCTCTGCCACCGCGACATTGGCGCCGTATTTTTTTGCCAGAGCAGCAATGGCCGGGCGGACTCTTTTTGCTATATCGTGGCTCTGTTTGTCCCGTTTACTTTTCGGCAGCAGATTGACCTGGATATCGGCCATCGTCGGCCCGGAACGCATAAAATAATGGCGGACCAGTCCATTAAAATTGTATGGAGCGGCCGTACCTGCATAAATCTGATAGTTGACGACTTCGGGTTCCCCCCCGACAACCGCAGCCATTTCCAGGGCGACCCTGGTCGTATGTTCCAAAGTCGATCCTTCGGGCATGTTTAAAATAATCTGAAATTCCGACTTGTTGTCGAAGGGAAGCATCTTGACTTTAACCATGCGTAAATAGACCATGGAGCAGCTGGCTAAAAGCAGCGTAATAATAACACCAAAAAACAGCAGCCGAAAGCCGGCATGGGCAAGCAGCGGTTCCATGAACCTGTGATACAGACGGGTAAAAAAGTCGTCCTGGGCGTGATCAACGTCAATATTTTCGTCGATGGCACATTCTTCCGGTCCACAGCCTTTGCGCAGGATATGAATGGCTGCCCAGGGGGTGATGGTAAAGGCAATAAACATGGAGATGATCATTGCCGCCGAGGCGCCGATGGGAATGGGGCGCATGTAAGGGCCCATCAATCCACCGACAAACGCCATGGGCAGAATGGCGGCAATAACAGCCCAGGTGGCGAGAATGGTGGGATTGCCCACCTCGGAGACGGCTTCAACTGCGATTGTAAGCAGGGGTCTGGATTTGTTATAGGGCAACCGCATATGCCGGACGATATTTTCGACAACAACAATGGCGTCATCGACCAGGATACCGATGGAAAATATCAGGGCAAAAAGCGTGATTCTGTTTAACGTATATCCGTAGAGGTAGAAAATAAGAAGGGTGAGCGACAGGGTGGAGGGAATGGCCAGCAGCACTATAAGTGATTCGCGCCAGCCTAAAAAAAGGAGGATCAGGACGGCAACGCCGACAACGGCAATACCCATGTGAAAGAGCAGTTCATTGGATTTCTCCGCAGCCGTTTCTCCGTAATCCCTGGTGATGCTGACTTCAACATCATCCGGGATGATGGTCCGTTTAAGGCTTTCCACCTTGCGCAGGATTGTCTCCACCACATGGACGGCATTGGCGCCGGGCCTTTTGGCAACCGAAAGAGTTACGGCCGCCTCTTCCGCAGCTCCTTTGCCCTGTCCGAACAAGACATAGGTTGTCGGTTCTTCCGGTCCGTCAATGACGGTGGCCACATCACCAAGATAAACGGGTTTTTTTCCATAAACACCTATAACTATTCGTTCAATATCCCCGGCGGATTTGAGAAAGGATCCGGTTTGCAGAAGTATTTCTTTATTGTCGGCAAGCAGGTTCCCGGCAATGGCCTGTCGATTGGCCTGTTGCAGGGCCGGGATCAGCCGGTCACCACTCAGGTTTCTGGCGGCCAGCTTCAACGGGTCAAAAAGGATGCGTACCTGGCGGCGGTTACCCCCTATTATTTTAGTCTCCGCTACCTCAAAGATATTTTTGATCTCATCGTCAACCTGGGCTGTCAGCCTGCGCAGGTCAAAGTGTGTATATTTTTTGGAATGAAAAGTAAGCGCTAAAATGGGGACATCATCAATGGTATGCGGTTTGACAAGCGGTGCGGATACGCCGTGCGGGATACGATCAAAATTGGTGGCCAGTTTCTGGTTCAGCCGGACAATGGCATCTTCCAGGTCTTCTCCGACATAAAACCGGGCAACCAGCAATGACCTGCCACGCATGGAAGTGGAATAGATATATTCAATGTTGGGCAGTTCATAGAGCAGTTTTTCCATGGGGATGGAAACCCGCTCCTCCACCTCCTTTGGCGTGGCGCCGGGCATGGAGACCATGACATCAATCATGGGAACCTTGATCTGCGGCTCCTCCTCCCTGGGCAGCAGGTAGACGGCAAACACCCCCAGCAGAAGAGAGGCGATAATAATGATCAGGGTGAGTTTTGAATCTATAAAAAAGGCTGCCAGCCTGCCGGCAAATCCTTGATGTATCTTTGGCGTGTTATCCATATCTTTGAGGGTAAAACGTTGTTCTGAAAAATGGCCGGGAAGTGAAATCGTTCCGGTCGATTTAATGATTTTTCAAAAATTTAATCGAACACAAGAAGCGTTGTAACTCCTCACAGGGTAAATAACTATGCGTTTTCATTACCTCAGACCTGTAA
>CAZURY010000369.1:0-2885 GCA_964623145.1 uncultured Desulfobulbus sp.
CTGTGACGAATGACGAAATTCCCTTTTAAAAAAGTTACCTATGTTTAAAAAAAGAATCATTCATCTTCAATCCTGTAAAAAACAGTACACCTTTGACCAGGACAAGGCCTGCTCACCGGAAGAAACCATTGCCCGGTTTAAGCGCCGTCTTCAACATTCCGGGCTGGATATCCTGCGAGAAGTACGAAGAATAGATAACGGCAGGCTGGATATTCCCGTTTATTTCAGTGTTTGCGGCAAGGATGCACTGGATGTTATCGGTACAAAAAAACAGATGGGTAAAGGGTCCACCCCGGAACAATCCCAGGCCAGCGCCTGTATGGAACTGGCTGAACGTTACAGTTTTTTCAGTTTTCTCCGGCAAGCGGATAATTTCATTGTTGGTGATTATACAAAGATGCGGGAGCTGGGCTATCCGTTACTTGAAATTGGTACCCTGCTGCAATCCGTGCATGATACGACCCATTCGCCCGATCTGCTGGAACAGCTTCTTGCCGGTATCCCCATGCGCTGGGCCTGGGCCGCGAATCTGACCCGTGATGAAGAGGTACTGGTACCTTTCTCCTGGTTTTATGCCATTAATGAGTTCAATGGGCCTTCAGCAGGCAACACCTGTGAAGAGGCTGTCTTACAGGGTATAAGTGAAGTTGTGGAACGACACGTCTGCGCGGTGATCAATCGTGAAAAACCATTAACCCCGTCCATTGACCAGGACTCCGTCACCGATCCTGTTGCCCGTAATCTTCTTGAAAAATTCAAAAAATGTAACATTAACCTGTATCTCAATGATTTTTCCCTTGATACCGGCATCCCGACCGTGGCCGCCCTTGCCTGGGATCCGGCAACCTTTCCGCAAAAGAGCGAAATTGTCTTAACTGCCGGTACGACCCCTGATGCCAACAAGGCCTTGATCCGCGCCTTGACCGAAGTTGCCCAGCTCGCAGGTGACTTTAACAGTGGTTCAAACTATGTGGCCTCCGGGCTGCCTAAACCGCTCAGCTTGGATGAAGTACGATATCTTACTGATACCAACACCCATATTGCTTTATCAAAGATGGCTGATCTCAAAAATGATGATATGTGCCGGGAAATCGACAACTGCGTTCAGGCTCTTGCCCGAACAGGTATGGAGGTGCTGGTTCTGGATACGACCCACCCTGACTTGCAGATTCCCGCAGCCTACACAATTATTCCCGGCGCCCATTTTCGGGAACGGGCTGCAGGCGGTGATGCCCCGCTTTTTGCCGCTAAACTCGCCACCCAACTCCTGCCTTGTAAGGAAATCAACAACAGATTGGCAGCCATGGAAAAGGTCCTGCCGGATGCCTATTATCTACCCTTTTATATGGGCCGTCATCTGTATGAGCAGGGAGATATCACCTCGGCCGGCCTCCACCTTCGCAGGTCCCTGGATTTGCAGCCAAGGAAGGAGGACCTTCCTTATATTTATTCCTATCTGGGCAGTTGCCTGCGCGATACCGGCCAATATGACGAGGCTATTTCCCAGTTAAAAAAAGGCCTTGCCCATGATGAAGCCAGGCCGGATATCCATAATACCCTTGGGGTCTGTTTTTATAAGCTGAACCGTTTTGATAGGGCCATAGTTCATTTTCAGCGGGCAGTGGAACTCGACCCTGCATCGGCCATTGATTTTGCCAACCTGGCGTTGAACCAGGAAAAGACAGGTCTTGTTGATGAGGCGGCAACCAATTACCAAATCGCTCTTGCCCAGGATCCTGACATTGAATTTGCCGCTGCCGGACTTGCCCGGATACTGAATAATATGGAAGGAGAATAAATGCGGCCCTTCCCGGACAGCCCCGGAAAAATTCTTCTCCGCTCCACCAACTGGATCGGGGATGCGATCATGACCACTCCGGCAATACGAACCATTGGCGAAACCTTTCCTGATTCGGAAATCACTCTGTTGGCCTTACCCTGGGTGAGTGATGTCTTTTCGGCCTGCCCTCATATTGATAGAATTTTTATCTATGACAAAGGGGGAAGACACCGGGGCTTAAGCGGCAAACTGCTGCTGGCCCGGGACCTGCACAGGGAACGATTTGACGCTGCCATTCTTCTGCAAAATGCCTTTGAGGCTGCACTGGTGACCGCGCTGGCCCGAATCCCGGTTCGCGGCGGCTACAGCACGGATGGCCGTGGTCTGCTTCTTACCCATCAGGTGAAAAAACAAGTGGGGATAGACAGAAAACATCAGGTACATTATTACCAGCAGATGCTGGCCGGTCTTGGGATGAAACCGGTAAATAATGACCTTGAACTTTTTATCTCCCCGGAAAATTTGCAAATAGTCCACCAGCAACTTACCGGATATTTTTCCACCCATGGCAAGGTCCCGGTGATCGGCTTTAATCCGGGAGCTGCATATGGCCCGGCTAAACGCTGGCCTGCTGAAAAATTCGCTGAACTGGCCGGAATGTTATGCAGACAGACAGACTGCCTGATACTGGTCTTTGGCACGACTGCTGATAACAGCGCTGCCGCAACCATTGGCAGGGCCGTTGTTGATCGGAAACGGTTTATGGATTTGACCGGTAAAACCGATCTTGCCACGGCCATTGCCTATATTGCCTGCTGTGATGCCTTTGTTACCAATGATTCCGGTCTGATGCATGTGGCAGCAGCCGTCAATACACCGCTGGCCGCCCTGTTTGGCTCCACCGATCATATTGCCACAGGTCCTTACAGCAGCCGCGCAGTGGTCCTCCGAAAATCCCTGCCATGCAGTCCGTGTAAAAAGACCCATTGCCCGGAAAAACATTTTGCCTGTATGGAGCAGATTTCCGCGCGGGAAGTATATTCCACGGTTATTGAATTACTTGAAAAATATCATGATAAACCAGCATGGCTGGATCAAGATTTTT
>CAZURY010000370.1:0-2882 GCA_964623145.1 uncultured Desulfobulbus sp.
GTCATGGTTGCGGCTGTGACCTGTGAAATCCTGGGCCGGCCATGCTGATTTGTTGGGAGCTGATTATTCTTGAATAGTACAGCGTCTGATCAAGATACAGAAGATTTTTTTCCTCCGCTGTAGGTATTATGGGAAGTTAGGTGTTTTTTAATCATTCAGATGAAGAAAAAACCAGGCTAAAAATGAAACAGGAGCCATTGTTTTAGATCGGCCAATTTAAACTGGCCATGCCGGATCCTTGCCAAACTGTTTTTCTTGCTTCACTTCTTGCTTCTCTGCATGAATGTGGTAAAATACCACTATGAGGTATTTATAGCTATGATTCAACACGGAGGAGAAACCAATGCGTTATTTTATTGTTGTATGTCTTGGCGTATCGTTCATCTTCACATTTCTAGTGTCACCAGCTTCAGCAAGGCCATTGAAGCGCTATGATAAGCGAAGCGGGATGTGCCGTCTTTTAGCTGACGGCAGGCTTGACTGGGAAAGCGAACCCTGGGGAACGGGCGGCATAAAATTTCGTGAAGTTTGTAAGAGTTGTCACAGCCGTAATAATACAAAGGGCGCCAAGTTTATTCATGCCGAATCATACACTTCCAAGGCCTGGAATTCTATCTTTGCCAAACGGAGAAAAAAATGTGCAAGAGACGGTTCCTGGGATGTTCTAAGCCCAGAGGAGTTGCGGATGGTCAATGACTATCTGTATCGTAATGGTGATTGGACCTATGATCCCAATAGCGCCGATTCCTGCGGCTGATAGATAATGAAAATTCTCCCGGTCGGGAGAAATGAAAAAATCAATATAAAAAGACATCTCCCCGATAACCATGTGGTTACCGGGGAGATGTCTTTTTATATTCAAATGTTGCCTGTACTCATGCTATTGTGGATAGCGGCATTGTGAGAGCGGTTTTCTGGCGAACAGAGCCCGGGCCAGCAGTGCGTCCCGGCCATAAATGTCCGGGTAAAAAAAGACCTCGCTGCCGTCCCCGACCGCCCGGACCGTTCGATACAGGATATGGACCGGAATCTGTCTGCTCAGGAGAATGACTTTTCGTTTGCCGGCATCAATAAGCTGTTGCAGCTGCTCTCTGTCGAGCGGCTTTTTCGTTTCTTTGAGCAGGTAGACAGCCAGGTCAAGAGGCCTGCTGACCCGGATGCAGCCGTGGCTGAAACTTCTGTTTTGTCGTTTGAACAGCTGATGGGCGGGTGTGTCATGCAGGTATACATGATGCGAGTTGGGAAAGATAAATTTAATCCTGCCCAGCGCATTGGTCGGCCCGGCATCCTGACGCAGCCGGTAACGTTTTATTCCCTTGCCGATCGTCTGCCAGTTGATGGTAGATGGATCTATCTCAGGCGCATTTTCCGCCCAGCCCCGGAAAATACGAATATGTTGTTTGCGTAGATAGTCCGGATTACGGATCATGTGCGGTACAATTTCTTTCACTGCTATTGAATCCGGAATATTCCAGTAAGGATTGATAACCATGTATTTTAATGCGCCGGTAAAAATCGGTGTCTCGTGGTATTTCTTGCCGACGATGACCGGCATGCTGATTTGCAGGCGTTCATTTGTTGCGCCGAAAAGCTGGAAGCCTGCAATATTGACAAATATCCGTTTTCCGTTCAACCTGTGGGGCAGCCACCGCCACCGTTCCATATTAAGGATTATCTTGCGAACAAGCTGAGCAGCGGAAATATTGAGCGCGGCCAGTGTTTGCTTGCCGATTATTCCGTCGGGTTCAAGTTGAAAATGACGCTGAAAACGTTTAACTGCATCCTCCATCTCTTTGGTATATTTTGTGCAATTATCCGGGTCTGATTCTAATTCACCGGTTGCAATCAGGCGCCGACAAACAAGTGGCAACCGGGGATCGCTCATGCCGACTCTTATGGTCTTACCGGTTGGAATGGATTCCCATCCACCATGATCGATAAGTGCACGGTACCTTGCCAGTGCCCGGCGCAAACCGGCATAGGCCTTATGGGACGGGGCCTGTTTTTGCAGAAAAGCTCTCATATCAGGAGCAGTGAGACCATTGTGTACAACTTCAAGAATATCTACCTTCTTGTCCCGGGCAGCGGCAAAGAGTTTGGGATCAAGAAGACAGGGGTCTGCCGATCCCTCTCGCATGTCGGCAACATAACGGCCTAAGACCATAGTTAATAATACGTCGAGACGACTGCGGGAGATGATGTCCTGCAGGGGAAGAAGCGTTAATATTTCAGCCACTTTGTAGTCGTCTGGATTAAGTCCGTCCGCGAGACAGTTTTGCAGAACATCCACCAGGTCCAGGGCCTTTTTGGTTGGTATGGTTGTGTCTGTGTCCAACCATAAGGGCTGCATATCGTTTTCCCGGTAAATGCTGAAGAGGGCCTGATCAATACGGGCGGGATCCGTGCCGGTGGTTATCAGGTCCAGGGTGCTGGTCGGCTGATGTTCAAGAAAATCTATCAGCGCTGCCTGCAAAGGAGATTGTGCTTCAACAGCCCCGGCTGGAAGCACATTGTCAAAAAGAAACAGGAGCAGAGCTGTAAAAATAAAAAATAATATTTTTGTATGTAAAAGAAAAGAGCATGCCGGAACAGGGATGCCGGGTCGCATTAGAAAATCGACGAAGAGGCGATGTGATTTTGTTTTATTTTTATTTTTATAACAGCAAAGCGGAGCCATTGTTGGAGCGGTGACAAAGAAATTGGTCCGGCTTTGCCGGTTTTCAACCATTTTTTTCATATTTTTCCTTAACCTGAAATAATGGACTGTTAGCCGGTTGAATATATCAGATTCCCTGGCAAACGGTTAGTTTTTTCAGATTTTGATTGGTGTAAAGTTTTTGATTATTACCAAAATTTGGATGAGCCATACCCCTGGTTTCAAG
>CAZURY010000371.1:0-2877 GCA_964623145.1 uncultured Desulfobulbus sp.
TATAGGAATGACCGACCACCCAGCCCACATCCGAGGCCGACCAGTAGACATCGCCGGGCTCCACATTGTAGATATTTTTCATGGTCCAGTTCAGGGCAACGGCATGACCGCCGTTATCCCGCATGACCCCCTTGGGCATGCCGGTGGTACCGGATGTGTAGAGGATATACAGAGGATCAGTGGCCTGGACCGGAACACAGTCGACCGGTTCTGCGCCCTCCACGACATCCTGCCAGGAGACATCCCGTTCTTTTGTCAGCTCAGCCGGGATAAAGTCACGTTGGAAAACGATACATTTTTCCGGCTTATGACTGGACTGCTCAATGGCCAAGTCCACCAGCGGCTTGTAGGCCAGGGTCTTTTTACCCTCAATCGCCCCGGAGGCAATGACAATAGCTTTAGGTTGGGCATGGTCGATACGGATGGCGAGCTCGTTGGCGGCAAAACCACCGAAAACCACGGAATGAACGGCACCAAGACGAGCACAGGCCAACATGGAGACCAGGGCTTCGGGGATCATCGGCATGTAAATAATGACGGTATCGCCCTTGCGGACGCCCTGGTTGCGGAGAGCCCCGGCAAAAACAGACACCTGCTCCAGCAGTTCATGATAGGAAATCCTGCGGACAGTATCGGTCACAGGAGAATCGTATATTATGGCCGCCTGATCACCACGGCCATTTTCCACATGCCGATCAACGGCATTATAACAGGTATTCAGCTCGCCGCCACGAAACCAGCGGTACTGGGACGGATTGGATTGATCAAGTACGGTATCCCACTTCTTGTACCAGTCAATCCCCTCTGCAGCCTCGGCCCAGAAACCTTCCGGATCCTCAATACTCCTCTGAAACACTGCCTCATACGTGCCCATCTTTTCTCCTTTTAATAGGTTACGATTAACAGCTCAAAGATACCCTTCTGTAGTACAGCTTATACCCAATTGATTCCTGCCCGACAAGGGGAAGCCTTTTCTTTCAAGTATTTTTCTGATGGTTTCGCAAAAAGTCACATTCCGTCAACTAATTAATTTTACTGATAAATCTATATTTTTTCATTGCACTCCAGAGGTCTCTTATGTTAATATTAGAATGTAAAATCAAATAAATAAGAGGCTTCCCGATGTTCTACGCTAAAAACCACAAACAGGCTTACATTTGTGATCCCTGGGGCCATCTTGGGCCCAAGAGGCGCAAGGTATTAGACAAGTCATGGTCGGGCCTGTTTCAACAAAAAATACTCCCTACGCTCCCTGTAGAGGCTCTACGTAAACACTATCATGACTGGAACGGGCGTCCTACAAAAGAGCTCTATTCCATGATAGGCCTGATGATCCTCCAGCAAATGCATGATCTCACTGATGAGCAGGCGGTTGAGCAGTTTTGTTTTAACATCCAGTGGCATTATGCTCTCAATATAACAAGCCCGGAGGACGCTGCTTCCTATGTCAGTCATAAATCTCTCTGGACCATGCGTGACAAGTTGTCCACGGATGAGATTTATAACGAAATCTTCACGACCTCTCTTTCGTTACTGGTCAAGATTTTTAAAGTGGATCTGGAAAAACAGCGTATGGATTCCGTCCATATCAAGTCAAATATGCGTCACCTTGGTCGGATAGGCTTGTTCGTCAAGACCATCAAGAAGTTCCTGATTAACCTGAAACGACAACACCGCAGCTTGTTTGACCAGCTGGACAACGACTTGACCAGGAGATACATGAGCAAGAAGGAGGAATCGCTTTTTGCCATGGTTAAGCCTTCTGAGTCTGGGCGAACCCTTGATCAACTGGCTGAAGATGTATTTTTTCTCACCCAACATTTTTCTTCTGTCTCCACTGTACACGAGATGCACTCTTTCAAGCTGCTCACCAGGCTGTTTAAAGAACAATGCATTGTCGAGAAAGAGGATATGCCTTCCGAGGCCAAAGCAGTTGCCAGACCAAATAAAGAAGTGCCTTCCGATTCACTCCAGAATCCTTCTGATCCTGATGCCGGTTACAGTAACCATAAAGGGCAAGGGTACCAGGTGCAGGTGGTCGAAAATTATTCCGAAGAGGACGATAAGCAACTCTCATTGATCACCCACGTTGCTGTTGAGTCTGCCGACCAGCATGATGCCAATGCCCTTCTTCCGGCAATCGATGATTTGCAGGGGCGAGACATGGCACCCAAAAATATGCTTGCAGATTCTTTGTACGGCAGTGACACCAACTGCGAACAGGCCAGGGATGAACATGGTGTTAACGTCATTGCTCCTGCCATGCCCGGCAACCAGAAGAATATTAATCTTGCCGACTTTGTCCTGAATGATCAGGGCCGGATCATTTCCTGTCCCCAAGGTGTTGCTCCAGATAAGGTAAAAAAGACCAAACAGGGCTTCAGCGCAGCCTTTCCAACCACCAGGTGTTTGCAATGTACCGACCTCAGTCGCTGCCCGGTGAGCAAGGGAAAAAAGGCCTGCTATTATCGATACAAGAAAAAAGACATCCGTCTTGCCCGCAGAAGACAGCACGAAAACAGCCCGGCCTTCAAAGAAAAATATCGTTATCGAGCCGGAGTGGAAGCAACCATGTCGGAATACGATCGACGAACCGGAGTTAAGCATCTTCGAGTTCGCGGCATGAAGGCTGTACGGTTTGCAGCAATCATGAAGGCCATCGGTCTCAATATTTTCCGTGCCGGCAGGTACAAAAGGCGAAACGGTGGCCCTTCCGCACCACCATGTGGTACACAAATGGTCTGTTTATCACTCTACAGCCATGTCAAAGAACAGATTTCGCGCCAAATGCAAACTGTTGTCGCATTTCAGGTAACACTGCTGCTGATTTTCACAAATCGGCAGAAAATACAATTTCAGCTTTTTACGAGTCCATCA
>CAZURY010000372.1:0-2876 GCA_964623145.1 uncultured Desulfobulbus sp.
CCATGATTATAGGCCAGGGCATGCAGGTAATCCATGCGGGCAGTATTGGGCATGAACTGAGCAAAGGTTCCGTCTTCAGCCATTTTTTCATGCATCCGGTGAATATAGCCGAGCACGGGTTCAGCTTTGACGATATATTCCCCATCCATGGTCAGCTTGACCCGAAGAACACCATGAGTGGCAGGATGCTGCGGACCAAGGTTGAGAACAAAGGTCTCGTCGGATCGACATTGTACCGGAATACTCATGGTGTGAAATCCTTGAGCAAAGGATGAAAATCCGCATCCTCGGGCAGAAGTATCGGAATCAGATGAGGATGACCGATAAATCTGATTCCATAAAAATCGTGGGTTTCCCGCTCGTGCCAGTCCGCTGCCGGCGTGATGTGAGATATGGTCGGAATATCCGGTTCGGATCGGGAAATAAAAGTGCGAACCACCACCCGGCACTGCTCAAAACCGTAGTGATTATAGTCATATACAACCTCAAGCTTATCCTCTTTCATCCAGTCCACACCGGTTATGGCCTCAAGGAAAAAACCGCAGTCATTCATAATTTTCGCGGCCATGGTTACCTGGTCAGGGTCACAGAAAACATCAATTCCACTTCCCCTGGCAGCATGATCGGTGAGCAGCATTCCCCGGCAGCGATCACCGTTCTCTTCCGACTCCGACCCTGTTTCCGCCACTGTTCCGGTAGAAACAGGCTGAGGAAATAATTCAAGAAGGCGGTCTTTTATTTGGTCAACAAAGCTCATGACAGGCTTCCGATATTTACCGGCTGCCTGCGCGGCCAACGCCGTTTACCGGTAATCTTTTCTTCCAGGGTCATTATTCCTTCCAGTAAAGCCTCGGGCCGGGGGGGACACCCGGGAATGTATACGTCCACCGGCAGGAACCGGTCTGCTCCCTCAACAACGTTATAGTTATTTTTACACTTAAAGGGACCGCCGGATATGGCACAGTTTCCCATGGCGATCACCCATTTTGGTTCAGGCATCTGATCATACAGAGTCTTAACTGCAGGGGCCATTTTCTTGGTAATGGTTCCGGCCACGATCATTACATCCGATTGACGGGGCGAGGGCCGAAAGACTTCGGCCCCGAAACGGGAGATATCAAAACGGGAACCACCGGTGCACATCATCTCAATTGCACAGCAGGCAAGGCCGAATGTCATCGGCCAGAGAGAATTAGCCCGACAAAGATCAAGCAGTTTATCAAGGCCGGCAAACTGAACTATTGACGTGGGTATTGTTTCCTTTCCCATTTAAAGACTCCCTTCACCCAGGCATAGACGATGGCCAATGACAAAATGGCAACAAAAAGCACTACTTCAACAAAATCACGACCGGTAAATTCAGGACTGTTATAGGCGACAGCCACTGGAAATAAAAACAGAACATCGACATCAAAAGCGAGAAAAATAAGGGCATAAAGATAGTAAATAATGCCGAAACGAATCCAGGCCGACCCAATCGGATCCATGCCGCATTCGATAAATTGACCTGTTTTGTTACTGATATTACGGGTGTGCGACGAGGGGGAAAGAAGCTTGACGATAATGATAGGACCGAAGCCAAAGAGCAGGGCTCCGATGAGAAAGACGGTAACGTAGATGATGTTGGTCAGAGCCTGCTGATCCATCTTCCTACTCCGTGGCACTCATCCAGACGAAATTATCATTTATTTTTATGATGCAAAATATCAAAATAAATGCTATACGTCAAGAAAGAAAGAAATTTTTCGTAAATAAAAACGAAAAATTGCCATGATAGACAAAATGCACATTAATTGTGGACAAATGAACAAAATCGTTTCTCTTCTGCAAAGTACATGTTAATGTGGCGAAACAATAGTTTATTCTAATAATATTTTTATTCAATCACACTGATAAGCGACCATGGCCATCACATTCAGACAACTTGAGATTTTTATTGCCGTTGCCGAGACAAAGCAG
The DNA here is from genome assembly GCA_964623145.1 of uncultured Desulfobulbus sp. Taxonomy (GTDB): domain Bacteria; phylum Desulfobacterota; class Desulfobulbia; order Desulfobulbales; family Desulfobulbaceae; genus DRLX01. The sequence goes on from CAZURY010000372.1 coordinate 1,960, forward strand.
GTCACCCGAGCCAGCAAAAACCTCTACCTGACCCAATCTGCAGTGAGTATGGCGCTTAGTGAGCTGGAAAGCCAGCTCAGCGGACCGCTTTTTGACCGCCATGGACGAAGCCTGCTCCTTAATGACCGGGGACGCTACCTCCTGCCGCTTGCCAAGGAGATCATTTACCAGGTCGTCAATGTGGAAAGCATGTTGACGGAGCGACGTGATTCAGTAGCAGGCTCATTAAAAGTTGTCGCCAGTTCGACCATTGGTAACTATGTACTGCCATATCTAATCGGTTCATTCATGCGGCTGCATACTGAGGCCCATATCGATATGCTGGTGGCCAACACCCTGATTGCCGAGAAAATGGTACAGAAAGGGGAGGCTGATCTCGGATTTGTCGAGGGTGGGATCAGTGTCGATTCGCTGCGGGCCGTGCCCTGGTTTGAAGACGAACTGGCGATTATAGTCAGCCCGTCACACCCATTGGGCCAGAAAGAGTTCTTTCGCGTCCCTGATGATCTGCGGGAAACGAAATGGGTCATGCGGGAAAAGGGATCGGGAACAGCGGAAATTTTCACGAAAAAACTTGGCCGTCATGCCGACATATTGCAGGTCGTCACCACGCTTGGCCACACGGAAGCCATCAAAAAAGCCGTAGAATCAGGGGCCGGTGCGGCCTGTCTTTCCCAGCTCACAGTCTGCCGGGAGGCGGAGCAGGGATGGTTGAAAATTTTACCCATCGAAGGCCTTGACATGCGCCGCCAGCTGCGAATCATTCAACACAAGGAAAAGGTGGTCACCCGGCTCATGGATGAATTTTTAAGTTTTTGCGAGGTGATAAGTGAGTGCGGTCTCGGCCGCGAATGTCTTTCTTCCCCCTGGAAGCTGCAGACCCTGCTTTCCCAGTACCACGCACAAAAAAACCGGGC
>CAZURY010000373.1:0-2870 GCA_964623145.1 uncultured Desulfobulbus sp.
CCGCTATGTGAGGAGGCCTGATCGGACGAAGATGGGGTGCTGGTAAACGTTTACAGCCCTGCTGATAGAGGAAAAGTTCACGCCACATATTCTCTCCGGTTGCAATGTCCGAAAAGACAAAGAACCTCATAACTGATGGTGTCCATCCAGCCGGCTATTTCGTCAGCGGTTATCCGGTCACTCCCCTGCCGGCCAAGCAAAACAACCTCATCACCGCTTTTGACATTCTCAATGTCGCTGATATCGACCAGGGTAAGATTCATGGAAATTCTTCCAACCACAGGCGCCCGCAGGCCATGAATCAGAACAGAGGCTCTGTTGGAAAGCGCCCGCAAATACCCGTCCTCATAACCAACCGGCAACACAGCAAGACGTGTCTTTCTTGTGGTAGTAAATAAATGTCCATACCCGAGCCCGTGTCCGGAAGGGAGTTGACGCACCTGGATAACACGACTGACAAACGACATAACCGGCTGCAGTTGCAAACCTTTGACCTGATGACTACCTGCAGGAGAGGCCCCGTATCCATACAGGGAAATACCGGGTCGCACCATATCCAGGCTTGAACCGTCAATGGAAAAAATTCCGCCTGAATTGGCAATGTGCCGCGTTATTTCAGGATATTCCTTCATCACCGCCGCCGATATTGAGCGAAAAGCAGCCAGCACCTGTTTGCTGTTGCCGCAAACCGGATCATCGGCCATGGGATAATGGGCCATAATCCCGGCAAGGCGCAGACATTTTGCCTGAGAGATTTTAGCGACAACATCACAAACCTCCGCTCCCAGACATCCCTGCCGTCCCATGCCGGCATCCACTTTCAGATGAACAGAGAGTCTCGTCTGTCGCTGCTCTGCCTCTTTGGCCAGGGAAGCAATCAGGTGATCGTCTACCAATACAGGGGTCAGCTTATATTCAAAAATTTCCGGTATCAATGCCGGCAAAATCCCGGCAAGGATAAAGATGGGCTGCTTGAGCCCTGCCTGGCGCAGGCGCACACCCTCAATCACCTCAGCGACGCCAAAAGCAGCGGTTCCGCACTCATTAAAAACACGGGCGCATTCAACCATGCCATGCCCATAGGCATCTGCCTTAACCATGGCCATGATCGGTATCCCGCCGCTCTTTTGGGCGCATATGTTGAAATTATGCGCCAGGGCCGAACGACTTACCAGTACGGTGTTGAGAGAGTTAATCACAATGCGTCCACTGCCACCAGGCAATCCATCCCCTGCGGCTTGAAAACAGCAAAGCCCAGCCAATGGCCACATAGAGCGTACCAATGATCCTTCCCGGATCAGTCATGGTTCGCATGGTGATGCCAAAAGTCATCATGAGCAGCACCAACAGCCATGTCTTCCAGGAATACACGGCTCCAAGACAGGTGTTATCATCAAAATCTCGAATTCGCCTCATGCAGCGATTAGCACTTTTATCCAGAATGAACAAAGACTTAACAGTACCGAGGGCGAGGGCAAGCACAACCAGTAACCGGGCGGCACCAGGACCGATCCACCCCCAGCCTCTGATCATAAGAACAAGGCCGATAACAGTCCAGAGGAGAGCGGCAACAAAGAGATGCACAGTTCTGCTCGCCCCGGGTTTTATCTTGTGAATATTCATGGCTGCAACATGCCGGATATCTCCGAAACCAGAGTTTGACAGAGAGCCTTTAAACGAGATAAGCCCATCCCCAAATGGGGATGGGCTTATAACATACCAGTCTAAAGTATAATTTTATAAAAAAATTATACTTCGGTAACGGTAATGGCGCCTTCAGGGCAAACCTCAACACAGGTCTCACAACCCAGACATTCATCGGGCTCTACCGGTTCAGCCTTGCCGTCAACCATCTCGTAAACCTGTGCGGGACAGGCATTAACACATTCCTCATCACCGGCACATTTATCTTTATCAACAATAATTTCCCACATGTTTTCATCCTCCAGTCAAATAAGTGTATAATAAAAAAAGAGACGTAATAACCTTTATCAGCCCTCGCAAAGAAAGGATCCATGCCCATCATTTCTTTATTATGAGGTAAAGTTTCCTCTACCGAAAGCTCCAAATTTTGTCAAGACAAAAGATTCGTCAAGACAAAAGATCACCAGAGATGAGTCAGCGGGTCCGGGGTGTCGGTGTAAATGCTTATTTTATACAAAAATGCTGATTCTATACAAAAAACTGAAAAATTGTGTTGACCGCTCACAGGAGAACAGAATATCTTTTTTTGATTAATGTTGAGAATCATCTCCTGATGACCGGTAAAGCCTCGGAAACAAGGAATAAGGATCTGTTGCGTTTCAATGGTAACCAAAAAATTTTTCCGCTGTGAAATAAATATATTGCAACCTCAAACAAGAAAAAATGGCCACAAAAAAAGAATGCGACACAGGACGTAATGCCGAGCTCGGTGAACAGGCAATGATAGAGGCAATACTTGAGGGCAGTCCGAAAGGAATCGGCGTTGCGGTGATTCGACTGGACTGTGGTTGCCGTAAAATGGCTGCCGTGGATAAGGCTGGAGAACCTGCCAGTGAAATAATCATGTATCGAGATCAGGCCGAGTCCATATGTCCCAGATGCAAAAAGGACAACGGCGATTTCATTCGGGTTACCGAGCAATTCATCCACTGGGCCAGGCCTGAACCAGATAAACAGACAAAAAAATCAATTGAGGCAAAGGTACTGGGCACCGAAGAACGACATCCAAATTAACCCGTATGCAGGTTGGAATCTCCGCTTACCTGTTATTGAGCGATTATCGGCATAGACAGCATATATGACAACAGGAGTTTGTGGTTCAAAAAGAACCGCAGAGTGACGAATGACGAATTTCGAATGCCAAAGTTTTTTACTTATGCGATTCG
>CAZURY010000374.1:0-2863 GCA_964623145.1 uncultured Desulfobulbus sp.
AGGAGTAGTGTTCTGTGGCGGGTCTTAACTATACATGTAGTATGTTGAGAATCGCCACAGGACACACTTTGCTGTCGATCGAAGTTTTTACGACGCCATCAATAATGACACTGCTACGCTGTTATGATAGTCCTTTACTTCGGCATGGGCAGGCGCCTCCGAGGGGATTTTCTGACAAAAAAATCAGGGCTGAAGGTTGTAAGCCGGTAGCTGGTAAACTTGAACCATCCTTATGGTCTGTTTATTCATCAAAATAAATTATCCTACATTCAGGGGCTGGTCAAGGGTGATTAATGCTGATCGAGCATTCATTAAAGTTGAATTAAGGCTCATATTTCATTGATAAGAGTCTTGCTTTTCCATCTTGTATACGGTATAGAAATAAATCTATTTGAATGAATCGTCATTCATCCGTGGTTTTTGGTTGGCGTATCCAATTTATGTTACTGTTTTTTGTTGTTTTTACAAACAACAGGGTGATAAATACGGGCCTGAACAACCTGAGGTGGCATGCTGATGGCCACCAGGTGCTGTTTTTCAGCCTATCTTCATACCAACGAAACGGTGGTGTTATTATTGTGGCCGTGGCATGATCGGTGCAGCCTGGGTATTGGCAGACGAAGGAGAAAAGGCTGCACCGATTACTGCTCCCATGCCATATCTTCAGGAGCGGCAGAATTTACTGAACCATCGCTGTTTTTCCTGCATTTTTCCCTTTTAGTCTTTCCTTAAAACGTTCACGGGAACAGCTGTCCAGCTGATAAAGCCGTCTTTTTCTGATCTGAATTATCTGTTATGGTCGTTACGTAACCGTTCACCGAGATGCTGTTTCTCCTGCATTACTCCGGGTAAGCGAGCGCAGCGAGACTCCGATCACGCCCCGGCGTGATGTGAGGAGGTCTGATCGGACGAAGATGGGGTACTGGTGAACGTTTACGTCGTTACTAAAAATTTTCTCCGGCATGCAGGATTAACTGACCGGGAGATTGTAATATCAGGATTGGTGGGAGCTGGTTTGCAGGCAGGAATTGAAAGGATGGGACAGGGAGATGTCCGGTCCCATCCTGTTAGTTGGCGGTATGAATAACGCTGGTTATTTCTTTTTCTTGGGATGACAGGTTGAACATTTTTTCAGTTTTTTCAATTTTGCGTCCTTTTTGGCCTGCTCTTTGTGACAGGACAGACAGTTGCCATGGCCTGCACGTTGAAAAGCTGTTTTTCCCTTGACCTTGCCCTTGAGCATGTCACCGGTGTGGCAGGTTTCGCATTTCTGGATTTTCATACCTTCGGTGTAAGCAACCTGTTTTCCGTCAGGTCCCTTGGTGTGATGACATTCGCCGCATTTCAATCTTTCTTGATGTTTTGCATGGGGAAAGGCTACGGGTTTCTTTCCCTTCGGGTTAATAGTTATCTCGGCCGGTCCCTTGTCAACTCCGGCGGCAGCAATACTTACAAGGCCAAGGCTGCAGAGAAACGCCAGAGCCACGCTACAGATTAATGCCTTTTTCATACTTTCCTCCTTTGTGGAAATAAAAAAGTTGATACTACAAAAATTCAACCATTCCGGAAAATGCCACCACTCCGTCCTGGAGAAATGATATCTGCCGGCCTGAAGGTTGGTAACGTCTCAGGCCGGCAGCAATTAATTTCAGCCAAGGAAAAAGAGGTAATGATTTTTACAGGAATAAATGTGAATTTGAGCGGCAATCTGAAAATAAAATGAACCTAATGTTCAATAACAATTAACCCTGGTGCTTTCATATCACGGAAGAAGCGCTTTGTCAATACGCCCCCGCTTTTACAGATGAAGTCTCTTGTTGGGGTTGTGCAGTATCACCCGTCTTTTCTAACCCGGATAATTCATGCGTTGATATACCGTTTATCTGAAAATCGATCGTGTTGTGATGTCGTTGCAGACGGTTTGCGTGGACAAGAATCAGCTGCCGTGTTCAGCCAGTGTTCCGGTTGGTCCATGGAAAGGAGCCCTGTCTTTTTTCGATTGCATGGGTATCCTTTTGCGACCCTGAAAAATATCCTGAAAAATCCATTATGTGAATATGCAACTTTCCTATAAGGAAAATTTATGATTAGGTATAACTTAATTGACAGAAACCGCATGGTGTTGTACCATGCCGCTCCAATATGAACCGTGATTCATTCGAATCTGTGCGTGTTACTTAGAATAATTTCTTGTATTTTTATCCGAAAATTGCCCACAAAGTGATACCGATCCGGGCTGTTTTCATGCTTTGTTATGGCGATGACATTAAAAATCTTTGTCCAGCCATGCTGGTTTTACGGAGAAGAACAATGTTGCCGACGCATCCTTTTCATTTTCTTTCAAACTGTTTCAGCTATCCTGAGGAGGGTGTCTTTGAAGGGGCTGCAGAAGCCCTGTCCCTGCTTGCCGCTGACATGGGCCTTGACGGCAGTATTTTAAATCCCGGTGGTCTATCTCTTGTTGATCAACAGGCAGAGTATGTGCGGCTTTTTATCAACGGTCCGGGTGGGGTGGTCGCTCCGCCCTATGCTTCCGTGTATATAAACAATGCCGGTATCCTGCACCAGCAGGGGTATGATCAGGCCCTCGCCATGTATTGTCGGGCAGGTCTGGAGCCGGTAGAGGGGAGTGAATCACCGGATCATATCTGTCATGAATTAACTTTTATTGGACTTTTAATGGAGTTAGGCGATTATAAGCTGCTCGATAGTTTTATTCAGGACCATTTTTCTGTTTGGTATCCTGCTTTTTATGAGCGGTTGATGCAGGCGGATCCACTTTTGTTTTATAAAATCCTGGCACAGGTAACCGACCGGTGTCTTCAACAAATTTATATGGAGGTTTTTGCATGAACAGACGGCA
>CAZURY010000375.1:0-2853 GCA_964623145.1 uncultured Desulfobulbus sp.
ATGACACCTCTATTACAATATATGATGAACCGGTCGGCCACCTCAACCCGGATCAGAGACGCAACAAGGGGTTGGGCTTTGTGCCGGAGGAGAGATTGGGCAGAGGAGCGGTACCGGGCATGTCGCTCACCTACAATGCCATACTCACGGCCCATCGGCACGGAATGGTCAAAAACGGTCTGTTACAATTTCGCCGGGCTGCGGAGTTTGCCCGGCAGTGCATCACCGATTTTTCCGTTAAATGCGGTTCCAGGGAGGATCCCATTACCAGCCTGTCCGGTGGTAACATGCAGAAATATATTACCGGTCGGGAAATTCTGCAGCAGCCGAAACTGCTCATCGTCTCCCAACCCACCTGGGGCGTGGATGTCGGCGCCGCCAATGTGATTCGTCAGGCCATGATTGATTTGCGCAACAACGGGTCCGCCGTGCTGGTGGTGTCCGAAGAACTGGATGAACTCTTTGAAATCTGTGACCGGCTTGTTGTGATTGCCCAGGGAAAAATATCTCCCGCAGTCAAGGTAAGCGCGACCGATAAGGAGGAAATAGGTCTGTGGATGAGTGGTATGTTTCCCGGCGGTCCCGCAAAAGAGGCAACCGCTGCCACCAGGGAAAAGGACTGCCATGTTTGTTAAGATAGAGCCAAGGCCCGAGCCGTCACGGGTGATGAAATACTGCTCACCGCTCATTGCCGCCTTTTTGATGCTCATCAGCGGCCTTATTATTTTTACCATACTGGGCAAAGACCCGGTGCAGGCGTTTTTCGCTTTTTTCATCCAACCCGTCCATGACCTGTACGGCATCGGCGAGCTGTTTATCAAGGCTGCTCCCCTGATGTTGATCGGCACCGGTCTGGCCATCGGCTTTCGGGCAAATATCTGGAATATCGGCGCTGAGGGGCAGATGGCCCTGGGGGCAATTTTCGGCGGCTATATTGCCATACTTTTTCATGGCAGCAACAGCCATTTCATCCTGCCGCTCATGATCCTCTGTGGGGCAATAGGCGGTATCCTCTGGGCTGCCATTCCGGCATTCTTAAGGACCATTTTTAACGCCAATGAGATCCTGGTTTCCCTGATGCTCAACTATGTGGCCCTGCTCCTGCTGGAATTTCTGGTACATGGCCCCCTGCGGGATCCGGGCGGCTACGGCTTTCCCCAGTCGGTTCTCTTCGCCGACTCGGCCATGCTGCCGATTCTGATCGAGGGAACCAGGCTCCATCTTGGGGTGCTCATCTCCATAATCGGTGTTACCGTCGGCTGGGTTTTCCTGGAAAAAAGCTTTACCGGCTATCAGCTCCAGGTTGCCGGTCTTGCGCAGAGAGCGGCAACCTACGCTGGATTTAACTACAAAAAACTCATCTGGACAGGCATGCTCGCCGGTGGTTTGACGGCCGGCATTGCAGGTGTCCTTGAAATTGCCGGTCCCATCGGCCAGCTGCTGCCCTCGGTTTCTCCGGGTTACGGTTATGCGGCCATCATCGTCGCCTTTGTCGGCAGACTGCATCCCGGCGGCATCTTTCTCTCCAGTCTGCTGATGGCGCTGCTCTATCTCGGTGGTGAATCCGGCCAAATGAACCTGGACCTGCCCTCTGCGGTCACCGGTATTTTCCAGGGACTCTTACTCTTCTACCTGCTGGCGGCCGATTTCCTCATTTATTATCGGGTGCGTCCAGGTACGGCGCAACAGGTGGACGGATAATGGACTTTGATATCTTTATCAAAATACTGATTGCCGCTGTTGCCGCCGGCACTCCCTTTGTCTATGCCGCTCTTGGGGAACTGATCACCGAAAAATCAGGAGTCTTGAACCTGGGCGTTGAGGGCATGATGCTGGTGGGGGCAATCACCGGTTTTATTGCCATGAGTAAAACCGGCAGTCTGCTGCTGGCTGTTGCCTCTGGAATGACGGCCGGCGCGCTTATGGCCGCAATTTTTGCCGTTCTCACGCTGACGCTCATGGCCAACCAGGTCGCCAGTGGTCTGGCGCTGACCATTTTCGGCATCGGCCTGAGCGCCTTTCTCGGCCTGAACTACACCAGTATCGCCCTGCCCGGAATCGCCGAACTGCATATTCCCCTGCTCGGCGATATTCCGGTTCTCGGCAAACTCTTTTTTTCCTATGACATTCTGGTATACGGTTCTCTTATTCTGTTTATCCTTGTCTCCTGGTTTTTATATAAAACCAGGGCCGGTTTGATTTTACGCGGAATCGGCGAAGCTCCGAAATCAGCGCACGCCCTTGGTTATAATGTAATACGGATACGTTATCTTGCCGTCCTGTTCGGCGGCGCCATGGCAGGGCTGGGCGGCGTCTATCTATCAGTTGCCTATACCCCGGTCTGGGTAGAGGATATGGTGGCGGGCCGGGGCTGGGTATCGCTGGCCCTGGTCGTCTTTGCCACCTGGCGTCCGGCCCGGGTACTGGCAGGCGCCTATCTGTTCGGTGCTATTACCATTGCCCAGTTTCACGTCCAGGGCATGGGTATCGATATCCCCTCACAACTACTGTCCATGCTCCCCTATATCGCCACTATCATTGTCCTGGTCTTTATCTCACGAAACCTGCAGACAATACGCTTAAATTCACCGGCCTCGTTAGGTATAACCTATCATCCGGATAATCAACAGTAACCCATGGCCTAAATTTTCACTAAAAAGGAGAACCAGATGCTACTTACCAAAAAACACCTTTTTTCCCTCTGTATCCTGCTTGCCTGCGTTACAGGTCTTGCCCTGTCAGCGTCGGCGGCGGAAAAGCTGAAAGTAGGCTTTGTCTATATCAGCCCGGTTGGAGACGCCGGCTGGACCTATCAGCATAACCAGGGCCGACTTACCCTGGAAAAAAATCTCG
>CAZURY010000376.1:0-2853 GCA_964623145.1 uncultured Desulfobulbus sp.
ACAATGAGCGGCTGCACCGCCCTGCGAATGTCCGCCTGCACCTGGTCAATGGTTGCGGCTGCGTTCACCCGGATTATACAATCATCAGAAAAAGAAGCAAACAGCTCTGCCACTTTGCGCAGTTGGTCAACCTGCTCAAAATCATTGAGCCGCTCACCACGCAGCTGTTCAATACGACGCACACTCTCTTCCGGTTCCATGACCAGCAGCAGAACCAGATCAGGTTTGGGAGCAAAACCATTGGCGGCAAAAATGACTGACGGATCCAATCCAGCAGCGCCCTGATAAGCGGCCGTTGAAAAATAATAACGATCGGTCAGGACAATCTTTCCCCTACGAAGAGCAGGCTCAATAATTTCATCAACATGCTGCCTTCGATCTAAAATAAAGAGCTCCAATTCCTCTTCCAGTGAACAGCTTCCTCGATTCACATACAATTGACGAATTTTTTGGCCATATGGGCCATCTGTTGGTTCTCTGGTCTCTATGACCTGCAATCCCTTTTCCCGAAGATAATCGGCAAGCAGGTGCATCTGGGTTGATTTACCCGTACCGTCGATACCCTCAAAGGCAATAAGCAGCCCCTGTTTCATTGCCGGCCACCTGCCCGATGGAAACAGATATCAGCAGCCATATGCACAGCCGCCGCCAGGCTGGCGGGGTCAGCGGCTCCACGACCGGCAATATCATAGGCCGTTCCATGATCAACCGAGGTTCGGACAATGGGAAGTCCCAGGGTAACATTAACGCCATCTTGAAAGTGAAGTAATTTAAAAGGAATAAGTCCCTGGTCATGATACATGGCAACAACAGCGTCATAGTCTCCGGCAGCGGCCCGGTGAAAAACCGTGTCCGGCGGCCAGGGACCACTTATCTCTCCGGCACCGGTATATCTCTCTATCGCGGGCGTTATACAGGTATTTTCCTCGCAGCCAAACATGCCGTTTTCCCCGCAATGTGGATTTAGACCGGCCACGGCAACCCTGGGATTATGCAGCCCGAAATCAGTCTGCAGGGAGCGCACCGTCATGGATATACAATCCTTAATTTCTTTTATACTCAACAAACCGGGTACCTGGAGCAGTGGTTCATGGATGGTCACAAGGACAACTCGCAGCCGGGAACCTGCCATCATCATGCGATACTGCCTGGTTTTGGTGAGCGAGGCAAGCATTTCGGTATGGCCGGGAAAAGATGAACCGGCCTGCTGCAGGCTGATCTTACTGATTGGACAGGTGACCATGCCGGCAAGAGACTCCTGCATAATGAGGGTTACGGCATCCTCAATGTACCCTATCATGGCCCTGGCTGTTGCAAGAGAAGGCCGCCCCCATTGTAACTCATCAACCGACAGGGCTGTGGACTCGAAAACCGGTACGACATCGGGCAATATGGAATCGCCCGGCAGCCATGACTGTACCTTGATGCGAAGCCCGAGCTTATCGGCAGTCATGAGCAGAACATCGGAATCACCAATAACCACAACGGGCCGCATTAATGTATTTTCAGGTGGAGAAACCGTATCGGAAAAATATTTAAGTATGATTTCCGGACCGATTCCCACAGGGCAGCCCATGGTTATGGCAAGCGGCCGTTGATCCGAAAACCGGGAATGGGAAGAAGCTTTCCCTGCAGGGGTTGGGGTTTTCATAACATTGATGCGGTGTCATCATTGCGACCGGCCAATCTGATCCAGCCTTGTGTTGATGTATCGGCAACAGGTATTTTCTCCTTGCTCATCTCAACCTATCCCTGGGCTTCAAAGGCATTGACAATAACATCGACCCTGGGAGGTCTACCCGGGGAAAGAGTGACCGCCAGAACATCAAAACGACAAAGTGTATCCGCAATTTTGTGACGAACAAGATAATCCCGGGCGATAAGGGTTAATTGCTGCTGTTTTTTCACGGTCAATGCATCAAGAGGGGTGCCGAATTGACGGGAGCTACGGGTTTTCACTTCAATAAAAACAAGATATTCACCTTGACGGGCAATAATATCAACCTCGCCGAATCGACGACGATAATTTCTGGTTATTATAGCATATCCATGCTCGCTAAGCCAGGAAGCAGCGATATCTTCGCCCTTCCGTCCGATAGTTGTGGTAGATTGCAAAGCTCTTTTTGAATTCACGGCCAGATTTTTTGCTGGCAGGGACAGGAACTTTTACCGTTTGCAGCAGAATAAAATTCCTTTACCCCTTTAAAGGTGCGCCGATGCAGTTCACAAGGTCCGTAATGAAGAAGAGCCTGACGATGCTCCCTGGTAGGATATCCCTGATTCTTAATGAAATTGTATTGAGGAAAATCATCGTGTGCTTCTGCCATAAGTTGATCCCGGGTCACTTTGGCTATTATCGAAGCAGCGGCAATTGATGCCGATTTGGATTCACCCTTGATCAGGGTTTGCTGGGGCAGCGAAATAGGCACCGAAAAGGTGCCGTCAATGAGAAGAAAAGCGGGAAGCCCGGAGGTAAGACAATCCTTGACCGCCCTTTTCATGGCAAGCAGGGATGCCTGAAGAATATTTATTTTCTCTATTTCACGGGGCGAACAACAACCAACACCGATATGGGCGCCGCAATCGTGCAGCTCGGCAAATCGTTTTTGCCGCTGGCGGGCGCTGAGTTTTTTTGAATCCTGAAAACGGGAATAATCACAATGCTCAGGCAGAACGACGCAGCCGGCAACCACCGGCCCGGCAAGAGGCCCGCGACCGGCTTCGTCAACACCGGCAATGACGGAAAACCCCTGATCCATGAGTTTGCGCTCAAGGGTAAAGGTATCCGCACCGGTTAAGGCCTGCTCTGCAAATAAAGGGGAGGGACACAGATCTCTGCTCATGGGCAAAAAA
>CAZURY010000377.1:0-2841 GCA_964623145.1 uncultured Desulfobulbus sp.
GCCTTCACCCCCTCCCATGCCGCTTCTGCCGTGACAGTTCAGGCAGGTGAACTGGGTGCCCAGTACCTTGATGTCTCCCATTACGTAGGCTTCAACAGGATTCCCGTTGGCGAGAAGTCCCTGTCGATAAATCTGACGCCCCAGTGCAATGTTTTTCTGCAAAGGGTCTTTTTTTTCTGTAACCAGGTTTTTTCCGAAACAGTATGTGGAAAAAAACAGAAAAAGAAGCAGGGAAACAAAAGTTGTCAAATTTTTACACATGTGCCTTTTGGGACGTTGTTGCATCATCTGCCACTAAAAGTAGAATACCGTTGACATGGTCAACCAGGAGGCCAGTTCATATCACGGCCGCCTAAGATGTGCATGTGGAGGTGAAAAACGGTCTGTCCGGCCTGCTCGCCGTTGTTGAAGATAACGCGATAATGGTCGATGCCTTCTTTTTGCGCGATTTCTGAACCCTTGCGCATGATTTTGCCGATGAGCTGTTCATCTTCCGGCGCCAGATCTGCCGGGCCGGTTATATGTTTTTTGGGGATGACCAGAAAGTGGACCGGGGCCTGGGGGGAAATATCCCGGAAGGCCAGAATATCATCATCCTGGTACAGGATATCTGCAGGAATTTCTTCACGGATAATTTTACAGAAAAGGCAGTTGTCGGACATGGATATTCTCCTTGGTTGATAAAACGCAAAAGAATCTGAGAAAACAGTGTAAAATACAAAATAGCAGGACTGCCTGCCGCAATCAACGGGATTTCTTTTTTTGGGGTTTGAGGCCCAGAATTAGTTGGTTATTCTTTGTCGTTACCTGCACCGGCTGGAAGCGAAGATCCAGTTTCTTATTACCGATAGTGGGGGTCATTGTCTGCAGTCGACTGAGATCAACCGGATATTCCCGTCCTCCCAGAGCGGCAAGGAGCGGCAGGAGCACATCCCCCTTATTCCCGGATTTGTCTTTTGATCCCCTAAATTGAGGGGTGAAAAATAACTGTTTCTTTTTGTTGTCAAAACGAAGATGCAGGTCGCAGGCAAGGGGCAGGGTAACCTGGCCGAGTTTGAGTTTGATGCTCTGGCCGGCAACCCGGGTATGCATGGAGAGGTTTTTACCGGAAACGATACCGTGGACGGAAATTATGTTATTATGAATGCGCAGGGTATCTATGGAGTCGAGAATAATCCTGCCTGAAAATGATGCGCTTCTTTGTTCAAGGGGCAGGGGCAGGATTGTCTGCAGAGATTGTCGGAGGGCCGGGGCCGGCAAGATAAAAGTGAAGATATCCTGCTCGCCTTTTGCTGGTGCGCTTGCGGGAAGGAAAAAACCGAGCAGCAGGAAGGGAAGCAAAGATTGTATAATAGTTCGCATAGATGAAACTCCGAAGACGTTGTGAGCAAGGTGGCAATATTTTATGTTAAAGCTTTTAACTGTACACGGTTTTTGATACCGATGCAAAGAATGTGACCTCGAAAGGCTTGCCTTGAAACTTTTTTGTATTCCCTGTACCCATTACCTGTATGAACAGAGAAAACTTGATAAATCCAGCCGCATCCACGGAGAAAATTCGATTGGTCGTGGACAGGGAATGTACCCTGGAGGGGGCGCCGTCATCCCTTGTCGCTGCTGTCCGCAAACGGTTGACGGTTAAAAATCCTAAATATGACGCTGCGGTTCGATATGGGCGCTGGGTGGGTAAGCAGCTCAAGCCAAAGCTGTATTTTTTTCGGGAAAAGAATGGCCGCCTGGTTTTTCCGCGGGGTTTTGCCAACCAAGCGGTTCTCCTCTGCCGGAATCATGTTGGAAAATCACCGGAAATCAAAGATAATCGTCGTTTGTTTGAGCCGATTGATATCGTCTTTTCCGGAAAGCTGCGGCCTTACCAGGAGCAGGCTGTTGCCGCTGTGCTCAAACGATCGTTTGGCGTTCTGGAGGCAGGTACCGGCTCGGGGAAGACGGTAATGGCGTTGAAGATAATTGCCGAGCGGAGGCAGCCGACAATGATTATTGTTCATTCCCGGGAGCTGTTGCACCAGTGGCGGCGGCGGATCGAGGAATTTCTCGGCATCAATGCCGGACAGGCCGGAGGCGGAAAGGTGGATATTCAACCGGTCACTGTTGGCATTGTCAATACGGTTCGCAATAAGCTCTCTGAACTGGCCCCCCATTTTGGTCATCTGGTCGTCGATGAATGCCATCGGGTACCTGCCAGTCTTTTTACCGATGTTGTTTCCGGTTTTGATGCCTGGTACATGCTGGGTCTTTCCGCCACCGCCTTTCGCAGGGAAGACGGCATGACCAGGATTATTTATACCTACATGGGCGATAGAGTCCATGTGGTGGATGCCGAAAAACTCGTTGAAAGCGGCGCTGTTGTTCGGCCTGCATTTATTCAGAAGGAAACGGCCTTCATCTATGGGTACCGTGGCGAGTATTCGAAGTTGATCAAGGCGTTGGCAAAAAACGAAAAACGTAATGATCAGATTGTCCACGACATCGCAGCCCTGTTGGATACGAACCATAACGGTACTCTTCTGATTGTTTCGGATCGGATAGCCCATTGCAGGGTTTTACAGGAAAAATTGATGCTTCTTGGCCATGATGCCTCTCTGCTGACCGGTAGAATTCATCCCGAGGAGAGAGAACGGATTGTCGCCGGTGTCCAGGCCGGGAATGTTCAGGTGTTGATTTCTACCCTGCAGTTGATAGGAGAAGGGTTTGACTGTCCCGGTTTGACCACCATAGTCCTGGCGACACCGATAAAATTTGAAGGTCGGCTGCTCCAGGTGGTAGGGAGGGTAATGCGTCCTTTACAGGGAAAGACCGCCATGGTCATTGACTATGCCGATA
>CAZURY010000378.1:0-2825 GCA_964623145.1 uncultured Desulfobulbus sp.
TGTTGGGGTTGTAACCCGAACAGCCCTGCCGGATAAAAAAGAACAGGCGCCCATGGTGATGGGCGAACCATTAGGAAATAGAAATCCGGCTGCTCCGCAATCCGAACACGCCGCCTTTTTTATCCGTAAAGGCGGGATTTCCTCCCCTGGGGCCACGGCCTCCACCGCCATTTGTGCTTTTCAATTGCACGTCCCCGGAACCACCGGCTACTGTAAACAATTCCAAAGATACAACATCGCCGCCCTGTGCCTCTGCAATGAGTGCGGAAAACCTGGCGCAATCCTTAAAGTAGCTTTTTCTCTTTAACCATTTGGGCCAGCTTTCTTGTTGCTGATACTTCTGAAAATTAGGCATATTGACAAACAACATGGTCATGGTTTCCTTGACAGATCGTTTAATATTGAAACGATGACAAATGCTTGCTTCAAGGGACTGACGAATATCATTAAACAGATGGCGATAACCGCCTCCCTTTAATTCCCTTTTTGAGAGATCCAGCTCCCGCTCCAGCCAGGGAAATAAAAGCAGCGCCATAAGCATATAATCCGGCAGGTGGACCGACTTCTTCCTGCCGTTTTTGTGCAGCCTGTCAATAACCGTAAGAATTGCAATAAGCTCATGTAGAACGTCATCATTGGCTGTGGACTGATCATAGAAGGGAAAAAGGGTGAAGAATACACGACTTTTAATACAGAGTTCGGCCCATGGTCTGCTGTATCCGGAAACGAGATCTTTGATAATTTCATCGCGAATACGGGAGGAAGGACAAAGGTTGAGCTTATCACGATGGCCGACAATGGCTTGAAAGCTCTTTTTTTCAATGGTGAAATTGGTGCGGGCGGCATGGCGTAACGCCCGCAGGATACGCACGGGGTCTCTGGTAATGCGGACATCCGGATCACCGACAATTCGAACTATCCCATTGTTTAAATCGGCAACACCGCCGACATAATCAATGATGGTGTTCTGCCCTATTTCGTAAAACAATGAATTGATCGTCAGATCCCGACGAAAGGCATCTTCCTCCAGGGTACCAAAGGTATTGTTGGCAGGCAGCACCTTGGTATCATGAAGCCCGTATTCACTCTGAGAGCGAAGAGTGGACACCTCAATAATTTTGTTACCACGAAAGAAAACCTGAACCAGGCGGAAACGCCGGCCAATGGTGCGGCTGTTACGAAACAACCGCCTGAGCTGACCGGGACGGGCGTTGGTGGAAATATCAAAATCTTTGGGCTCTCTGCCCAGATAGAGATCCCGAACACCGCCACCAACCAGGTAGCCTGAAAAGCCGGCATCCCGAAGACGATAAAGAACCTTAAGCGCTTCACGATCCAAATCACCAGGCCGAATGGGATGATCGCTCTCAGGAATGACGGTTGCCGAAATCACAGAACCCGATTCCTTTTGTCCCTGACAATCAATCGAATCAGTACCCATAAGGTTTATAGTCCCAAGGCGTTCCGATCTGACAGGGTCATTCCTTTTCCTTATACACCGATTCCGCCTGGCTGACAAAACGGTCAAAAATTTCTCGAACCGAGAGTATTTCGTCCATTTTCCAGGTATTGGCTCCTGAAAAAACCAGGCCATTGTCAACATCACCGGTGCAAGAGGCAGTCAACCGATCGTTTATGCAGTACTTATAAGAACACTTCTTTAGACATTTATACTTGCACTTTGGCGCAGAGACATCCTCGCCCCTTTCCATCTGCTCAATAAATGGTGTTTTGATTGCCCGCCCCGGCATACCGACAGGGGATTGAACAAGGATAATATCCTCTTTTTTGGCCTTTAAATAGGTCTCTTTAAATTCTTGCGAAACGGAACATTCCTCGCTCAAAACAAACCGTGAAGCGATCTGGATGCCATCAGCTCCGAATTTATCCATGATTTCCGCCATTTCAAAACCATTGGTGATTCCACCTGCGGCAATGAGCGGTACCTTGGAAACAACCTTGCGGATGGCAGGAAAAATGTCACGCAGCAATTTATCAGTACCCAGATGACCACCGGCCTCCGCCGCCTCTACAATGATGGCGGAAGCGCCAAGTTTTTCCGCAAGTCGGGCAAAAGAGGGCGATGAGACAATTGAGATTATCGGAATATTGTGCTTTTTGCCGATCTTGAAAATATCCCGGGAAAACCCTGCTCCGGTGATAATCATGTCTGCACCGGCTTCTATAGAGCACATAACCAGCTCATAGAAATCCTTCATTGCATACATGATATTTACGGCGATAATGCCGTCAGTGGCCTTTTTGGCTCGGCGGATATCCTCTCTCAGTTCAGGAACGGGTATGCCCGATCCTCCTATGGTGCCAATCCCTCCACACTCGGCAACAGGTATGGCAAGGGCGGATGTGGATACCCGCACCGACATGCCTCCCTGGATAAGAGGTATGCGGGCAACAAATGATCCTATTTTAAGCTCTGGAAGTTTCATGCATTTCACTTTAAGCAACGGGAAAACGAACTGGCTGATAATGCCTTGCCCGGACTCCTTTGTCAAGGCCGGACAGCAACATTTCAACGCTCAAAAACGTAAAAAAAATTAATATACCATATAATTCCCACATCAGCTTGACTTTTCACCTCTTTTCCGGGTAAATTTATTAGTTTTTTGACCGCAGAAAAAAATCTAGTTGATGCACTCTATATATTTAAAAATGATGAACTCGTAAAAAGTAAAAACCATGCTATAAGATGGCTAAGTAAAAACACAGATATACAAGGAGTAGTATTCTGTGGCGGGTCTTAACTATACAGGTAGTATGTTGAGAATCGCCACAGGACACACGACGCAGTAGATCGAAGTTTTTAC
>CAZURY010000379.1:0-2820 GCA_964623145.1 uncultured Desulfobulbus sp.
CCAGGGAAATAGAAAAACGTTTCAACATTGTGTCGACTCCGAGAGAAAATCCTTTATAGATTTTCCAGTTTTTCCAATCGCTTCAAAATAGAAACAGCCTCATTACGAATCGCCTCGGGCAGCGCCGTATCTTTAGCAGTCCGGCCCAGGTACTCTTTGGCCTGTTTTATTTTTCCCTCATAAAGATAATATTTTCCAAGGTAAAAATTACTCTCCCCTGACCGGCCCTGCCCGGCTTTGATTCTGGCATATTCATAATAGAATTGTGAATAATCGGGCATAACCCGGCCGACCTTGTCGAGCAGGCGTTGCGCCTGTGTGTAGTCTTTCTGCTGTGATCGTACCCTGGCAAGCTCAAAAACCGCGTACATATCCGTTGGGTCTCTTCGCACCGCCTGTTCAAGCAAGGTTACAGCTTCATCAAGCCTGCCGCTGTCTATGCTCAGCACAGCTTTGTCAACATTGAGTATATCACGGGAAGGATATTGCTCAATAACCTTGTCAAGCAGCTCGGTCGCACGGGTATAATTATGTTCTTCACGGGCGACCAGGGCCAGGCCGTACCGGGCCATAATCTGCTGCTCCAGATCCTTGGATCCGGTTATTATATTGGTGCAGATCACGCGCATCCGCTCCACATCCATGGATTGGCTCATCACCCTGTATTTAAAGCGCAGAAAACGAAAATTATCCGCTTTCCGGTAATAACCGGGTTTTTTCTGGTCAGGATCTGTTTCAAGCAGTGATTCAACATAATTCAATCGCGCTTCCGGGTTGGGATGGGTCAGAAGATACTGCGGCAGCTTACCTGAGCGATAACGGGTAATTCGCCGCATGGTTCGCAGCATGGCCTCCATGGCAACGGGATTACGATGCATTTTGCGCATCCAGCCAAAAGAAAGGCGATCCGCCTGCTCCTCATCCTGTCTGGAATAATGAAGATTCACTGCCTGACCGGCTGCCAGGGACCCGGTAAACAACCCCTGAGCCAGAGCAGGATTGCCCAGGGCAAGGCTGGCCAGGGCAAGGCCCATGGTGATGGCGCTTATTTTGCCACCTTTGTCTATACGCTGGGCAATATGGCGACTGACCACATGTCCTATTTCATGGGCGAGCACACTGAGCAATTGATCTTCAGACTTCATTTTCATGATCAGGCCGGTATAAAAAAATACCAGCCCGCCGGGGGCGGCAAAGGCATTGAACTGGTCACTGCGGACCACAAAAAAATGATAGGTAAAGTATTGGGGACCGGCAATATTTAACACCTGGTTACCGAGTTCATTGATATATTGGCTGATGTCAGGGTCGTCAAGCAGCCGGAAATTGGCCCGGACCGAATAGAGGAGTTTTTCGCTGATTTCGCGTTCCTCACCAATGGTCATGGAAAGGCTGCTCACAGGCAGCAAAAGCTGGCCTGCCAGCAGAAACAGGCAAAGGACCTGGACAAAAAGGGGTCGTAACATATGTTTCATTGAGGTGGGACTGATAATTTTCCCTGTTTTGATTTTTGATACATTGGTAAAAAAACCAGTAGTGTTCGGTTAAAGATTTGCAGAACAAATCAATCTAAAAAAAACAGCTTATTTCAAGCAGGCGCCCAGGGGACGGATTTTATTTTTCCTGCTTTTAAGCCGGGGACAGAATAATTTTCGCAAACAGACGCGAAAAAAATTCAGTCCCCTCATGTTGTGGAAAAATTTAATCTGTCTCCCGATAGAATCAACCGGATCGGACAAGATAATGTATACCTGTATCGGTTCCCTCGCACAAGATCATTTTTCCCGCGATCATCAGGTCGATACCTGCGCATACGTACGTTCCAGCCTGCTGAGAAGAATGGAGCAGGGAAAGGTTAATATAAAATACATTACAGCAATCAACAGCCAGACCTCAATGGTCATATAGGTGGAGGCCATCAACTGGGTGCCCATGTATGTCAACTCCTGAATAGAGATAACCGACACGATAGAGGAATCCTTGATCAGGGAAATAAACTGTCCGGCAAGCGGCGGTAGTACCTGGCGAAAGGTCTGTGGCAGAATAATATACCTCAGACTCTGCCCCCGTGAGAGCCCCAGGGCGTGGGCCGCCTCCCACTGGCCCTTGGCAACAGCTTCAATACCCCCCCGTAAAATCTCGGCAATATAAGCGCCTTCAAAAACGGCCAGCGTAAGAACCGCTGATAAAAAAGCGGAAAAAGATGAAGGGCGGGCAACAAATACCCCAAGCCAATGGGCTGCTGCCGGTGAAATATTCTGGAGACGATCGTCAAGGCC
This sequence comes from uncultured Desulfobulbus sp., assembly GCA_964623145.1. Classification (GTDB taxonomy): domain Bacteria; phylum Desulfobacterota; class Desulfobulbia; order Desulfobulbales; family Desulfobulbaceae; genus DRLX01. Next base: position 2,280 of record CAZURY010000379.1, read on the forward strand.
AAACAGAGGAGTGAGCTGGTCGGCAAGAAAAAAATACACCAGAAAAATGATGACCAGCGGCGGCAGGTTGCGCATCAATTCAATGTAGGTGCGTCCGGCCATTCGCCAGAAAAGGCTATGGCTTGTTCTGGCCAGCGCCATGCAGAGTCCGAGCACCAGCGCCGGCACGGAAGCGTAAATACTTAAACGAAGCGTTGTCAGCAGGCCGAGGATTAAATAATTGGCAACCCATCGATGCTGTTGCTGGTCATATCGAAAAAGATACTGCCAGAGAGCGGACCAATGCCAGACATACTGCAGCTGCATGGTCACACGATATCCAAGATATCCTATCGCTGAAACGATCAACGCAAGGAGGATACAATCCAGACCAATATTTTTTTTCCTACGATGATCAAGCATGAACTTTCCGCACTACAGCGCACAAATATCAATTACATCTCGCTCTTCCAGGCTGTTGATTCAAACCAATATGCATAGCGCTTGCGAATCCATCCCCTGTTTTGCTGAATCTCAATCCAGTTGTTGAAAAAATTCAGGG
>CAZURY010000380.1:0-2813 GCA_964623145.1 uncultured Desulfobulbus sp.
CGTGAGCGTTTCCTGCTGACCGTACTGCTTCTGGTGCTGGGTTGTGCCCTTACTGTGTCAAGTGGCCTTAAACGCTGGGATCTAACTCTGTATGATCTGTTTTCCACTGTTTTTTATCAGAATCCGGCCGATGAAGTCCTGATCATTGCTATTGATGAACTCAGTCTGCGGGAGTATGGCCGCTGGCCCTGGCCCAGGCGTGTGCATGCGGATTTAATCAATAAACTTACCCGGGGCGGAGCACGGGCAATTGGATATGATGTGATTTTTTCCGAGGCCAACCAGGCGGATCCGGAAGATGACCAGGCGCTGGCCAATGCCCTGGATCGTAGCGGCAGAGTTATTTTGCCGGTATTTCATGAGAAAGTTGTCGGAGGGGGGCCATTACAATTGACCTTACCCCTGCCGGCCCTGGCCGGGGCGGCTGCCGGTCTTGGTCATGTTGATGCCCGGTTGGATCCCGATGGAGTTGTGCGCCGGGCATTGCTGCAATCCGGATTTTCCGGAAAGCAATATCCGGCACTGGTCCTGGCAATGCTGCAGTTGGCGGCGAAAAAAGATGTGCTGACAGATCATGGGACCGATGAGAAATCTTTAGGTCCGGGTGCCGGGATTGTACGGAAATATGGTGATGATCCCGTGTATGTCTCCTTTACCGGTCCGCCCGGTCACTTTCCGGCAATCTCTTTTGCCGATTTCCTCCAGGCGGATTATCCGGCGGATGCTGTTGGTGGTAAACTGGTTCTTGTCGGAGTCACCGCCCTTGGCCTTGGAGACAGCCTGCCGACTCCGGTTTCGGGAAAATCTATCCCCATGCCCGGAATAGAATACAATGCCAACCTGCTGAGCGGCCTGTTGAACAATACCCTCATCGCCCCCCTGGCCCTGCGCTGGCGCCTGACAGCTGCCGTTGTCCTGGCCCTTCTCCCCATGCTGTTGTATTCTTTTCTTACGCCTCGGCAGAGCCTTTTTGTTGTTGTCCTTCTCTTTTTTCTGACTCTGTCGGCCAGCCTTTTTCTTTTGCACAGGGTCCATGTCTGGTTTCCACCTACGGCTGTGTTGATTGTCCTTGCGCTCAGCTACCCGCTCTGGATATGGCGCCGACTTGAAGATACAATTATTCAGTTGTTTAAAGAAAAAGAACGGGCACAGGTGATACTTAATTCCATTGGTGATGGAGTGATTGCAACCGATATTTCGGGCAGGGTGGAATATATGAACCCTGTCGCCGAAACTCTGACCGGCTACCCGCTCTTAGAGGCCAGGGGCAGGCGGTTACAGGAAATTTTTCCTGCAACCAGTGAGGACCATCGCCGCGACCTTGCCGATATTGTTGAGCGCTGTCTCAGAGAAAAGCGTACTGTCACCATGCAGGAAAGCGGTTTTCTGACCAATAGAAAAAACAGGGAGCATGTTGTCCGGACCTCGGCAGGGGTGCTTCATTCTGCTGCCGGAAAGGCACAGGGGGTGGTTCTTGGAATTACCGATGTGACAAAAACACACAGGATGATGCGGCAAATGGCTTACCAGGCGACCCATGATATGCTCACCGGCCTGCCTAACCGTAGCATGCTCTATGAATTTCTAACCGGAATTATCACGCGCTCTGATACACCGGATGCGTTTTCAGCAATCTTTTTTATTGATTTGGATCAGTTTAAAAAGGTGAATGATCAAATAGGCCACTATGGCGCTGATCAGCTGTTAAAAAGAGTGGGTAAGCGTTTGCAGGCCCTTTGTACCGAAAAGGATATCCTGGCACATCTTGGTTCGGATAAATTTGTTATTGTTCTTGATCGGGTACGGAGCAGGGATGTTGCGACCAGATTTGCCGGAAAGCTGTTTGAGGCGCTGGAACCACCGTTTTCCATGGAAGGCCAGGATGTCTATATCTCCTGCGCAATAGGTATCTGCATGTATCCCGGCGACGGTCAGGATGTGGATGAATTACTGAAAAATGGTGATACTGCCATGTACCGGGCCAAAGAGTGCGGGCGGAACCTGTTTCGCTTTTTTTCCAGAACCATGAATGATCGGATCCACGAACGGCTGAATATTGAACAGCGTCTGCGGGAGGCCCTTACCGCCGGAGAGCTGGAGATCTACTACCAGCCTCAGGTCCGGGCCGCAGACGGTCGGCTTGTTGGTGCGGAATCGCTGCTTCGCTGGAACAATAGTGAATATGGTCTGATTTCTCCGGCAAAGTTTATTCCGGTCGCCGAGGATTGCGGCTTGATTCTTCCCATCGGCGAATGGGCGCTGCAGACGGTTTGTCGTCAGATCCGAAGCTGGCAGGATGTGGGTCTGGATCCGATTCGGGTGGCAGTCAACCTGTCTTCCAAGCAGTTCCTGTATGGTAATATATACGATATTGTGCGCAAGGCTCTCCTGGAAACAGGTCTTGCGCCATCCTGTCTGGAATTGGAAATAACTGAAAGCCTGATCATGGATGACCTTGATCAGTCGACCCAGCTGCTCAATGAATTAAAAGAGCTTGGCATCAGGGTTTCCATTGATGATTTCGGTACCGGCTATTCGTCACTGAGTTATTTAAAACATTTTCCGGTTGATCAGCTAAAGATTGACCAGAGCTTTGTTCGCGATATAACCGATAATCCCAGTGATGAAGCCATCACCCTGGCTATCATCACCATGGCCCATGGACTCGGGCTCGGGGTTATTGCCGAGGGCGTGGAACACCAGGATCAGTTGGCTATCCTGCAGCAGCAGAACTGTGATGAAATTCAGGGCTATTTCTTCAGCCGTCCCCTGTCGGTTGAACAGATGACAAACTATCTGCTCAACCAAACAAT
>CAZURY010000381.1:0-2811 GCA_964623145.1 uncultured Desulfobulbus sp.
AATAAAAAAGCCGGCTCCCCGCACAAAGGAAACCGGCTGTCATTACAACAAAACAGAAGACGTAACGTAACCCTACTCTTCCCCTTCTTCCAGGGCAGCTTTTCTGCTCAGACGAATCCTGCCCCGGCCGTCGATATCAAGAACCTTGACACGAACCGTATCACCCTCGTTCAGGACATCGGTCACCTTGCCGACCCGTTCTTTTTTCAACTCGGAAATATGAACCATGCCATCGGTTCCCGGCAGAATCTGCACAAAAGCGCCAAAATCCTTGACCGTTCGGACGACACCCTCATAGACCTTGCCGATTTCCGGCATGGCGGTCATCTCTTCAATATGTTTAACCAGGGCTGCGCCCTGGTCGGCATTGGTTGAAAAAATCTTAATGGTGCCGTCATCTTCGACATCAATTTTAGATTCATACTCGGCGGTCATCTCACGAATTATCTTACCGCCGGGACCGATAATGTCACGAATCTTATCCGGATGAATTTTTATCGTTATGTATTTAGGCGCATATTCAGAAACATCCTGGCGTGGAGAATCAATGGCCTCCTCCATTTTCCCCAGGATATGAAGACGGCCATCTTTTGCCTGGGACAGGGCCCTGCCCATAATCTCCCGATCCACACCATCAATCTTGATATCCATCTGCAGGGCGGTGATCCCTTCCCGGGTTCCCACTACCTTGAAATCCATGTCACCCAGGTGATCTTCGTCGCCGAGAATATCAGTCAGGACGACGACCTTGTCTCCCTCCTTAATCAGCCCCATGGCCACGCCGGAAACAGGACTTTTTATGGAAACACCGGCATCCATCAGGGCAAGACTACCGCCACAGACCGTTGCCATGGAAGAAGAACCATTGGATTCCAAAACCTCGGAAACCACCCGCATGGTATAAGGAAAGCTGTCGGCATCGGGAAGAACCGCCTCGATACCGCGACGGGCGAGGGTGCCATGGCCTATATCTCTTCGACTCGGCCCCCGCATGAACCGCACCTCGCCGACACAAAAAGGTGGAAAATTATAATGAAGCATAAAACGACGATAAACATCACCAGCCAGGCCCTCAAGATGCTGTTCGTCCCGCTCGCTGCCGAGGGTGGCAATGACCATGGCCTGGGTTTCACCACGGGTAAACAGGGCTGACCCATGGGCACGCGGCAGTACGCCGACTTCACAGGATATGGGCCGCACATCCTTAAAACTCCGTCCATCAAGGCGCTCGCCTTTATCTACAATCCGCGCACGCATGGTTCGCTTTTTAAAGGCGGAGAGCAGATCAAACACCTCGGACTCACTCTCATATTCCTCTTCATCAAGACCGGAGAGAACCTCATCTTTCAACTGGTCATAGCGATCACTTCTGGCCAGTTTGTCAGCTGTGGTAACAACCTCTTCCATACCGGCAGCAGCCAGTTTTTCCACCTTGGCCAGCAACTCCGCATTAACCTCCGGCGCTGTAACCTCACGTTTGGGCTTACCGATCTCTTCCCGCAGAGTATTCTGAAGCTTAATAAGCGGCTGGATACCCTCATGGGCAAAAAAGATTGCCTCGAGAATAACATCCTCGGACAGTTCTCCGGTCCGGCCTTCAACCATGACCACCGCCTTTTCCGTACCGGCGACCACCAGGTCCATCTCGGATTTCTCCAACTGCGTTTTTGTTGGATTAAGCAGATACTCCCCATCAATATACCCAACCCTGGCAGCGGCGATTGGTCCCTGCCAGGGAATATCTGAAATGGCCAGCGCTGTCGAAGCCCCATTCATCGCCAGAATGTCCGGATCAATTTCCTGATCTGCAGAAAACACGGTGATTATGACCTGGGTCTCGCTCATATATCCCTTGGGAAAAAGCGGTCGGAGCGGTCTGTCGATCAGGCGGCAGGTCAACACTTCTTTTTCACTGGGTCGACCAATTTCACGACGAAAATAGCTGCCGGGAATGCGACCGGCGGCGTACATCCGCTCCTGGTACTCAATGGTCAGCGGCAGAAACCCCATATTTTTGCTCTTTTTCTCCGCAACCGCAGTAACCAGCACCATGGTATCACCACAGGTCACGACAACGGAGCCATTGGTCTGCTTGGCCATCTTTCCGGTCTCGAAGGCCATGCTCCGGCCACCGATATCGGTCTCTACTTTCTTATACATATATACTCCTGTTCCGGCCCTTGCCGATTGATGAAGGATGAATCCACACTCCGCCCGCAGGAAAAACAATCCCCTGCCGGACCAGTCCGCAAATTTCACAAAGGTCGTCGAAGTCTGCGCTTACCCGGAGTCTACGCTTACCCGGAGTCTACGCTTACCTGTGAAATATGCGAACTGGTAGTTTCATCCCTATTTACGAATACCCAGCTCTTGAATCAAGCTGCGGTACTTAGTGATATCTTTTTTCTGCAGATACTTGAGAAGACTACGCCGCCGGCCGACCAGCTTCAACAATCCGCGTCTGGAATGATGATCCTTGGCGTGTTGTTTAAAATGCTCGGTAAGATACGAAATCCGTTCCGTCAGCAAAGCTATCTGCACTTCGCAGGAACCGGTATCCGTATCATGGGTCTTAAACTTTTCAATAATCTCTTTTTTCTTTTCTGTTGTCTGTGCCACAATGGACCTCCATTAGTCGTCCTTCTGCTACCGGGGAAGCCTATACCCAAACAAACTCTTCAAACTTGCTGCAGAATTGTTCGATATGGATAAAAAACCCTCAGCCTCCACCGGAGTCTGGATTAATCTGTTCCATTACTTCCGGTCCGGAGGGACGGTTCCGGGGAACAGGGTACGTCAAAACTCTTTTTT
>CAZURY010000382.1:0-1572 GCA_964623145.1 uncultured Desulfobulbus sp.
AGGGTAATGCGTCCTTTACAGGGAAAGACCGCCATGGTCATTGACTATGCCGATATCAAGGTTCCTGTTTTGCGGCGTTCAGCAGAAAATCGCAAGGCATTATTTGACAGGTGGGGAATGAGTTGATGTTACTGGTTATTTCTCCTTCAAAAACCCAGGAAATAAATGGTAAAACCATTGAAAAATGGACGCAGCCCCAGTTCCTCCCGCAAATCAGGGAACTCGCGGTCAGGCTTGCGGGGATGAACAGAGATGAACTTGCACGATTGATGAAGATCAGCCCAAAGCTGGCCGAGTTGACTTTTCAGCGATATCAGGCCCTTGCTTTTCCCTTTACGCCGGAGGATTCCCGGCAGGCCCTGCTGGTTTTTCGTGGTGATCAGTTTCGTTTTATCAACGTTGATCAGTACCAGGAAGAGGACTTTCTCTTTGCCCAGGATCATCTGCGTATTGTTTCAGGGTTATACGGTATTCTGCGCCCCCTTGACCTCATGCAGCCGTATCGATTGGAGATGGCAACGAAATTACCGACGAGCCAGGGCACAACGCTGTATGCTTTTTGGGGTGATATGATTACTGAACATTTACGCGATGTTATTGCCGGTGGCAGTAATTCCGTGCTGGTTAACCTGGCCTCTGATGAGTATTTTAAGGCTGTGCGTCCGGCTGTCCTGAAGTATCCTGTTCTAAAAATTTCCTTTAAAGAGTTAAAAAACGGAAGGGCTCGGGTTGTTGCCGTGTATGCGAAACGGGCCAGGGGTATGATGGTGGATTATGTGATTCGGCACCGGATAAACAAACCGGAATTACTTAAGAAGTTTAATCGTGATGGATACTCTTACAACAGGGAGCTGTCCCGCGGGTGGGAGTGGACTTTCGTTCGCAAGGCACAATAAAGCCAGGCGCCCACAAATCTCCTTGTCTTTTTGTCCTTTTCTCTGTACAGTCTGCCATTTTTTACCCTCAAAATACTCTTTTTTATTTCCCGTTATTTCGGGACAGGAAGCATATGAAGCAGGAAAATATTCGCAATGTGGCTATTATAGCCCATGTTGATCATGGTAAGACGACACTGGTTGATCAGTTGTTTCGTCAGAGTGGCATGTTTCGCGATAACCAGCAGGTGGCGGAACGATTGATGGATTCCATGGATCTTGAACGGGAGCGGGGCATTACCATTGCTTCCAAAAACGGCTCCTATCAGTATAGGGATTTCCGGATAAATATTATAGATACTCCGGGGCATGCCGATTTCGGTGGTCAGGTTGAACGGGTTCTTCGCATGGCCGATGGCGCTGTGTTGCTTGTCGATGCCCAGGAAGGTCCTATGCCGCAAACTTTTTTCGTGGTTAAAAAAGCTTTGGCCGCCGGATTACCGATTCTGGTGGTTGTCAACAAGATAGATAAGCCCGCCGCCCGATGTGACTGGGCGGTAGATCAGGTTTTCGATCTCCTCGGTCGCCTGGATGCGCCGGATGAATCGCTCGATTTTCCCGTGGTCTACGGCTCGGCAAAAGAGGGATACATGGTTGCGGATCATAGCGAAACCCCGGTGCCGGGGACCGGGATGGA
>CAZURY010000382.1:1672-2808 GCA_964623145.1 uncultured Desulfobulbus sp.
TCCACCGGCGATATTGTTGCCGTTGCCGGCATGGAGGATGTCACGGTTGGGGTTACCTTTACCGATTCCGATGATCCCAGGCCACTGCCGCTTGTTGAGATCGATCCCCCGACTATTTCCATGCGTTTTATTCCCAACGACTCTCCCTTTGCCGGCCAGGACGGAAAATTTGTCACCTCGCGGCACCTGGAAGAACGTCTGCGAAAGGAAACCCTGGCTGATGTGGCGCTGCAGGTAGAACCCCTGACCGATGCGGTCGGCTTTCTGGTTGCCGGACGCGGCGAACTGCACCTTTCCATATTGATAGAAAAGATGCGGCGCGAGGGATATGAATTTCAGGTTACCCGGCCGCATGTCATTATGCGTGAAGAAAACGGAAAAACCGTTGAACCGTATGAAGAACTGACAGTAGATGTTGATGAACAGTATCAGGGTGTTGTTATCGAACAACTGGGTAAACTCAAAGGCGTGCTTGAGGATATGCAGGTGGAAAACCAGATGACCCGAATGAAGTTTAAGATTCCCACCCGGGGGCTTCTGGGGTATCGTTCCCAGTTTATGACCGATACCCGTGGCATGGGAGTCATGAACTATGTCTTTGCCGAGTGGGGACCCTTTGCCGGTGAAATTATTAACCGTACCAATGGGGTGATGATCGTAAAAGAGTCTTGTACTTCAGTGGCCTACGCCCTGTTTAATCTGCAGGATCGTGGCCGTCTTTTTGTCGGTCCGGGTGTGGATCTGTACAAAGGGCAGATTATCGGGGAAAACTGTCGGGCTGCTGATCTGATCGTCAACCCGGCCAAGGGCAAGAAGCTGACCAATATGCGGGCTTCAGGATCGGACGATGCGGTTATTCTCACTCCACCTGTTGACATGAGCCTTGAGGAATGCATATCATATATTAATGATGATGAACTGGTGGAGATTACACCCAAGGCCATCCGTTTGCGCAAACAGACAGGGGCAAAATATCGGGGATAAGACTTTTTTGTTAAGATGTTGATTTATAAATAACTAATTGAGGGCTTCACCCCCCCTCTGCAACATATTATAAAGAAATCACTTATAATCATTTATCTTTTTTTATTTGCAGGTAAGCGAGCTTGCGAGACTCCGGGTAAGCGAGCCCGAAG
>CAZURY010000383.1:0-2802 GCA_964623145.1 uncultured Desulfobulbus sp.
ATGCAGGCGAAACAGCATCCGGGTGAACGGTTACCATAATTCAATTATGCGCCCAAAGCCGGGAACAGCGTAGCACAAAAAACCACAGCGCAATATTACGTCGTTTCATCATTGACGCGACACGAGGATTTTCGGGGGTTGCATTTATTGCAGCCCCGTTGATTTTTCCGGTTGACAAGGGTGGGGTGCGCAGCTATTGTTTCGCTCGCTTGAGCAAAAGTTTCGCTCGAATGTGCAAAACAAGGAAAACGATTATGGCTCGACCAAAAAAATGCAGGCAGGTATCGCAACTGCCCAGGGCCTTATACTTTAAACCCCGTGGTATCCCGTTGCGCGAACTGACCGAGGTGTATTTGACCATAGAGGGCGCTGAAGCTTTGCGTCTGGTTGACTCCATAGGGCTTGATCAAAAGAAGGCTGCCGAGCAGATGGGTGTTTCACGGCATACCCTGGGCAGAATTCTTTCCCAGGCCAGACGAGTCGTCGCCCGCGCCATTACCGAGGGAATGGCTATTCGTATCGAGGGTGGAAATTTTATATTAAAGGGACGGCGCAAGCGGTATCAGGACGATGCCGCAACCGCCCCTGCGTGTATACCAGGAACAGGAGTTAAAAAAATGAATAAAATCGCTGTCTCAAGTGAAGGACCGATACTTGATGATCAGGTAGATCCCAGGTTTGGCAGGGCAGGAGGTTTTTTGCTCGTTGATCCTGAAACCATGGAATGTGAATATATAGATAATGGTGCAGGCCAGACGTTAGGCCAGGGCGCCGGCATTCAGGCTGCTGAGATTGTTTCCGGTGCCGGGGCAGGAGTGGTGTTAAGCGGCTATGTGGGGCCCAAGGCCTTTGCCGCTTTAACAGCAGCCGGTGTTAAAGTTGGCCAGAATTGCGAAAACATGACCGTTCGTCAGGCCGTTGAAAAATACAGAAAGGGCCAAATTCCCCTTGCAGATAAACCAGATCAGGACGCCGGTTTTTGATCAGACCACCGGTGTGGGGGAAAATACAATGAAAGTCACTGTTGCCAGCGGCAAGGGAGGAACCGGAAAAACTACGGTGACGGCTTCTCTTGCCTCTGTTTGGAACACACCGCTTCTGGCCGTGGATCTGGATGTTGAAGAGCCTAATCTGCATCTTTTTCTCAAACCGGAATTGTCTCCGGAGGTGCAGAAGGCCTGGATGGAAATCCCGGTATTGGATGCTGCAAAATGCACACTGTGCAGGGAATGCATAGAGTTGTGTCAATTCAAGGCTATCTCTTTGATGGTTTCAACCTTGACCTTGTATCCTGACATGTGCCATGGCTGTGGTGGTTGTATTGCCATATGCAGGGAAGGGGCATTGCAGAAAGGGAAAAGAGAGTTGGGGGTTATGTATCGCGGCAAGGTTGGTGAGGTCGGTTTTTTATCGGCAACCTTACGGGTAGGCGAGGCGATGAGCCCTCCTCTTATGGAAGAGGTTAAAAGGGAGATGGAGCGTATCCTTGATCGGGAAAAACGTGATGCCCTCATTGATGCGCCACCAGGCGTAAGTTGTCCTGCTCTTTGCTCGGTAATGGATAGTGATGTTATCGTCCTGGTCACCGATGCCACTCCCTTTGGTTTACATGATTTCAAACTTGCCTGGGAGTCTTTTTCGCCCCTTGGCAAACCCATGGGCGTGGTGATTAATCGTGCAGGCATGGGAAACAGTGAGATTTATGATTTCTGCCGGGAAAAGGACATACCCGTTCTTGCCGAGATACCCTTTGACCGGAAAATAGCCGAGGCATATTCGCAAGGTCTGATCATTGCTGAAATATCCGGGGAACTGACCGCTGTTTTTTCCTCACTTCGAGATAAAATCCGTTCTTTGGCTTCCAGCGCCGGCAAGGAGGTACATCATGCGTGAGATTCTCGTATTAAGCGGCAAGGGTGGGACCGGCAAGACCTCTTTAACTGCGGCTTTTGCCCATATCTCCGGCAACAAGATTATTTGTGATCTGGATGTCGATACACCTGATTTGCATCTTTTGCTGCAGCCGCGTCATGAGCGGGAAGTGCAGTTTTATGCCGGTAATGAGGCGCAGATACATCAAAACGACTGTATCGGCTGTGGTCTTTGTGAGGAGATGTGCAGGTATAGCGCTATCCATCATGATGAGTTTGATGTGTTCAGCGTTGACCCCATTCGTTGTGAGGGGTGTAAGGTCTGTGTCACCTTTTGTCCGGAGAAAGCCATAGACTTTCCCGTGAAGCACTGCGGGAGATGGTATGTGTCGTCAACGCGCTTTGGAAGCATGGTGCATGCGCAGCTTTTTCCGGGTGAGGAGAATTCCGGCCGCCTTGTAGCCTTGTTGAAGAATGAAGCTAAAAAACTGGCCAAAGAGGAGGATGTAGATTGCATCCTCAGTGATGGTGTGCCGGGAATTGGATGTCCGGTTATCAGTTCTCTTTCCGGAGCGGACTTTGTCGTTATCATGACCGAGCCTACCCCTTCAGGTCGCCATGACCTTGAGCGGGTGGCCGCGCTTTGTCGTCATTTCCGTACTCCTGCCGGAATTATTATCAACAAAGCTGATCTAAATGATGCGGAAAGCGCGAATATACAACAATATTGCCAGGATCAGAACTTTCAGCTACTGGCTGAACTGCCCCATGATCCTCTGGTTACCGAGGCGATGGTCAAGGGACGTGCCGTCACTGAATGTGGTGAGAGTGTAATAGGAGAGAAGATACGAACTGCATGGAAGAAAATAGAACATTGTGTTCGCTGAATGGAGATATCTGGACAACGGTTTGTACAACGGTCTGTACAACG
>CAZURY010000384.1:0-2791 GCA_964623145.1 uncultured Desulfobulbus sp.
TGCCATCCGGATGATTCGTCGTCAAAAATTTATTTGACATCATGGGTCAGTAAAATTATCCAGAGCCAATTATTGATCGGTGGAAATTTTAATCTGTCTGGGTTTAACCTCTTCAGCTTTCTGCAGAGTGATTGTCAGAATGCCATCGACAAGTTTGGCCGTCATCTTGTCAAGATCAACTTTTGTCGGCAGGGCAAGGGCCCTGCTGAAATTACCGGTTTCAATTTCCCGACGATGATAAGAAGTTGCTGTATCATCCTGGCTTCGGAGACGTTTACCCTGAAGAGTCAGGGTATCGCCTTCAAGCGAAATCTCGAGATCTTCAACCCGGACACCGGGAAGTTCGGCCTTGAGAATAAGGGCGTCTTTGGTTTCATACATGTTTAACGGCGGGTAAACCGTGGCATGCATCTGAGCTTTTCCCTCGCTGATAAGATTTTGTGATAACTCGTCAAGTCCCTGTCTAATGCGTTCAAATTCTGCCCATGGATTTCTAAAACGGGGTCGTTCTGCAAATCGTATAAGTGCCATACTCTTTCCTCCTGTGTTTTATTGTTTTCGTCGGTTTCGAGGCTGAAAACAAAAACATCGTGGTTATAAATGACGCTGATATATGGAGCTATCTGTGTTCTGCACAGAAAATAAGTTGCGTTTTACACTTGTCAAGGGGCAGGGCAAAAAGGCGGGATCAGCCGGATTGGAGATTTTTGGCTACCAACTCTTTTTTAAATCTGATATACTTTTAAATTTCATGCGTCTTGGAAATAATTTGAACAATCTATTTATATCTAAATCCTGCTGGTTCAGCAGAGGTGCCTGTATCAGGTTCCAATGGAGAACAGTGATGCGGCGATAACCGCATGACGACTGCAGGATTTAGGTAATACTGCAAGGAGAGCAATTACTATGAAGTTGATTTTACTTGGCGCCCCCGGCGCCGGCAAGGGAACCGTAGCAAAGCTGTTGACTGCCATTGACGGGTCTGTCCAGATCTCCACCGGAGATATACTGCGCGGCGCTGTTCAGGCAGGTACCGAACTTGGAAAAGAGGCTGAAGGGTACATGAAAAGGGGTGACCTTGTCCCCGATTCTCTGATCATGGGAATCATGGAAAAGCGTTTGCAGGAACCCGATTGTGAAAAAGGTTTTCTGCTGGACGGTTTCCCGCGCACTATTCCTCAGGCTGAGGCGTTAAAAGAGTTGCTTGCCAAATTAAACATTACCCTGGATAAGGCCGTCAACATAGATGTACCAAAAGACATTATTCTCGATCGACTCTGCACAAGGCGTACCTGTGAAAATTCAGACTGTCAGGCAATCTATAATGTAAAATCCAATCCGCCCAAACAGGAGGGCATCTGTGATAAATGTGGAGCCAAGGTCGTTCAGCGAGAGGACGAGACCGAGGAGGCCATCAGCCACCGGCTGGCCACCTATAATGAAAAAACAGCGCCATTGATAGGTTTTTATGAAAAGGAAGGATTGCTGCTCACTGTTGAGGCCGTCTCCAGTGATGCCGTTATTGAGGCAGTGAAGAAGGAATTGAACCTGTAGATTTTTTAACCTCCTGAATTGAGCGATTTTCATTTCGCCCGTGGCTGCAGGTTTGGGATGAAATGGAAATCCCGGATGGGGTGAAACGCTCAATTCAGGTCCACCGTTCGGTCTCTGAGGAGTCTCTCCGAATCTGAACGGTTTTTCGGGAGGATCAACGCCGTGACCGATATCATTACCCAGACCGAGTGCCCTGAACTTGAACTGCTGCACCGGGGGAAAGTGCGTGATATGTATGCGATACCAGGACATGACGACAAACTGCTCATGGTCGCAACCGACAGGATATCCGCCTATGATGTGGTAATGGATGATCCTGTTCCGGGCAAGGGAAAGGTACTGACCAATATTTCCCTGTTCTGGTTTGATCTTCTTGGTGATATCGTCGCCAATCATTTGATCAGCGCCCGAATTGATGAATACCCTGAAATCTGCAGACAGTACCGGGATCAGCTTGAAGGTCGGTCCATGTTGGTGCGAAAAACCAAGGTTCAGCCCATCGAATGTATTGTGCGCGGTTATCTGTCCGGTTCGTTCTGGGCTGCCTATAAACAAAACACCACGGTTTGTGGATTTGAACTGCCGGCAGGACTGGCGGAATCCGACAAACTTCCGCAACCCCTGTTTACCCCTTCAACCAAGGCGGATCAGGGTCTTCATGATGAAAACATATCGCTCGCCAGGATGCATGAGATTGTCGGCAATGAGATGGCTGAAAAGATGGCAGTCATCAGCCTGACCCTGTATGAAAAGGCGGCCGCCTACGCACTGGGCAAGGGAATAATTATCGCTGATACCAAATTTGAAATGGGTATGGTCGACGGCGAATTAATCCTCATAGACGAAGTGTTGACGCCTGATTCGTCGAGATTCTGGCCTCTTGATACTTACAGCCCGGGTAAAGGTCAACCAAGTTTTGACAAGCAGTTCCTGCGTGACTATCTCTCCAGCCTTGACTGGAATAAACAGCCGCCCCCGCCGCAGCTTCCCTCGGAAATTCTCGAAAAAACCAGGGCTCGTTATCTGGAAGCAGAGCAGCGATTACTCTCCTGAATGCCTGCCTGGAAGAACTGCAAAAAACAGCACAAGTTCCACATATTTTATGTGGTTCTGAAATAGCGTTTTTCTGATCACCAGGAAAAACACGCAATCCTGCAAAGCGCTATCTACGGTAAGCATATCTTCGGCTGTTTTTCTGCTTGAGAAAGTAGATAAAATAGCCGTTGACCTTACCGAT
>CAZURY010000385.1:0-2783 GCA_964623145.1 uncultured Desulfobulbus sp.
TCGGAGTTATTGGAGAGATAAAAGATGCCAAGGAAAAAACTAACAAATAAGCGAACGGTAGAACCCGATCCGGCCTATAATTCAGTGCTGGTGTCCAAGTTCACTAACGGTCTTATGTTGGATGGTAAGAAGGCTCTGGCCCGACGAATGTTCTATGATGCCATGGGGATCATCAAGGAAAAGGTAAGTGACGAAGAACCACTGGCTGTCTTTGAGGGGGCCATGGAAAATGTCCGGCCGCGGGTTGAGGTAAAGAGCCGCAGGGTTGGCGGCGCCACCTATCAGGTTCCAATTGAGGTACGGCCGGACAGGAGAAATGCTTTGGCTATCAGGTGGATTATTGGCTTTGCAAAGGGGCGGTCCGGGCAATCAATGTCCGAAAAGCTTGCAGCAGAGTTGTTGGATGCCTACAATAATCGGGGCGCATCGGTAAAGAAAAAAGATGATACCCATAAAATGGCTGAAGCCAACAAGGCGTTCGCCCATTACAGATGGTAGGTTGTATGGTTTTTTTGTATTTGTCTGAATTTGCAGTTGACAGGTACGCGACAAAGCTGTAGATACAGCAACATTTTTTCCGACATTGTCGGGATGCAGGCAAACAAAAAGAGATTTGACAGTGGCTGGCGACGGATCATTATCCAATCTGCGAAATATAGGGATTATGGCCCATATAGACGCAGGGAAGACGACAACCACTGAGCGTATTCTTTTTTATACAGGTAGGTCACATAAGATTGGTGAGGTTCATGATGGAACAGCTGTCATGGACTGGATGGAGCAGGAGCAGGAACGGGGAATTACCATTACCTCGGCTGCTACAACCTGCAAGTGGCAAGAGAATACGATTAACATTATTGATACGCCGGGGCATGTGGATTTTACCGTTGAGGTAGAGCGGTGCCTGCGGGTGTTGGACGGCGTTGTCGCCGTTTTTTGTGCGGTTGGCGGTGTTGAACCCCAATCCGAGACAGTCTGGCGTCAGGCGGATCATTATCATATTCCGCGCATTGCTTTTATCAACAAGATGGACCGGATCGGTGCGGATTTTGATAAATGCATTGCGGAGATAGAAGATCGATTGGGCGCCAGTCCCATAGCAGTAACACTGCCGGTTGGCAGTGAGGATACCTTTTCCGGGGTCATTGATCTGGTTACTCAGCGTTTGTTACGCTTTGATGAGCAGTCCCAGGGCCTGAAGGTTTATGAAGAGGTAATCCCCGACGATTTAATCGACAAATCATCGGCCGCACGGATGGCTCTCCTCGAGAAGTTGGCCGACTTCGATGAGGGGGTCATGGAAAAATATTTGGAAGATCAAGAGATCGCTCCCGGTGAGTTGTACAGGGCATTGCGTAAAGCAACGCTCTCGCTTGGACTGGTACCGGTCCTTTGTGGTTCCGCCTTTAAAAATAAAGGCGTTCAGCCACTACTGGATGCTGTATGCAGGTACTTGCCCTCACCCGTTGATGTTCCCCCTGTGGAGGGGACGGATAAGAACGGTGCGCCGCTTATCCGTAAGCCTGAGAGGAGTGAAAGGTTCTGTGGACTTGTTTTCAAGCTGCAGGCTGATCCGTTTGTTGGCAACCTGTCATTTATACGGGTGTATTCCGGCATGTTAAATGCCGGAGACAAGGTGTTTAACCCGTTGAAACGGAAAAAGGAAAAGATCTCGAAACTTATAAAACTGCATGCCAATAAGCGCGAAGAGGTCGACAGTATAGGTCCCGGTGACATTGGCGCTGTAGTTGGTCTGAAATTTACAAGGACCGGAGATACCCTCTGCGCAGCTGGTGACTTCATCGTTCTTGAGGCGATGGATTTTCCGGAGCCGGTTATTGGGGTGGCCATTGAGGCCAAAACAAAAGCCGACGAGAGTAAGCTTGCAGAAAGCCTTGATAAAATAGTCAAGGAAGATCCGAGTTTTCGGGTTACTGTCGATGAGGACAGCGGCCAGACCATAATTTCAGGGATGGGTGAATTACATCTGGAAATTATAGTCGATCGTTTGATTCGGGAGTTCAAGGTTAATGCCAATGTCGGGAGACCACAGGTTTCCTATCGGGAGACATTAACGACCAGGGGTATTGGTGAGGGTCGGTTTGAAACCCAAGGCACCACTGGTAAAGATCAGTACGGGCATGTCGAAATTGAGCTTGAGCCCGGCGAGCGTGGATCCGGAATAGTATTTGAAAACCAGGTACATGCTGATGATATTCCAGATGAGTTTGTTGAATCAATTGAAAAAGGGATTCGTGACAGTTTGGATTCAGGGCCTTTAATCGGTTACCCGGTGCTTGATGTCAAAGCAAAGTTGGTTGGTGGCTCCTACGATGAAGAGCGATCTACAGAGATGGCCTTCGGGGTAGCAGCTACAATAGCCTGTCGTAAGGCAGCAGCTGAAGGTAAACCTGTTCTTTTAGAGCCGGTTATGGATCTGGAAGTAATAACCCCTGATGAGTACCTGGGGGAAGTGATCAATGATTTAAATCGGAAAGGGGCACAGGTAAACGGTGTCGAGTCCGATCGTGGTGTTCAGGTTGTTCATGCTCTGTCGCCGCTGGCCAAAATGTTCGGGTACTCAACCGATCTCCGGTCGGCAACCCAGGGGAGAGCAACGTTTACCATGAAGTTTGCCGAGTTTGCGGAGGTGCCGGCCACAAGGGCCGAGATCATAATCAGCAAAATTCGGGGCGTATAAACGATATTATTTACGTTTAAGTGAGGAACGGTTATGGCAAAGGAGAAATTTGAGCGAACAAAGCCGCATGTCAATGTAGGGA
>CAZURY010000386.1:0-2749 GCA_964623145.1 uncultured Desulfobulbus sp.
ACTGAAAAAGCAGTATATGTCCGTAAGCTTTACTCGTGTCCGTCCGGGAACGATGTTGTTACCCAGTCTTGGCGTTATGCATCTGAAAATATAATTATAGGATATCCTTTTGATGTCTGCATCCTTTTTCAGGCGGTCCAAGACGGGAAAAACTGTTTATGGATGAGCACGTATTCATTTGATACCAGCAAGGGAGAGAAACATGGGACAAGCGCACGATGAGAAATTTATTCTCTGGTTTGATGAAATCGGTATTGAAGATGTGCCATTGGTAGGCGGAAAAAATGCCTCCCTTGGTGAAATGTATCAACATCTCACCTCTAAAGGTGTTGCCGTGCCCCATGGTTTTGCCATCACCGCTTATGCATACAGGTATCTGCTGAAAGAGGCGGGTGTGGAGCAGCAGATTCGTGACGTGCTTGCCGATCTGGATATTGAAGATATGGAAAATCTGGCCGAACGTGGAGCCAAGTGCCGGGATATCATCCGGCATGCCGAGTTCCCGGATGAATTGCGTGATGCCATAATTGAGTCCTATAAAAAGATGGAAGAGGAGTATGGAGAGGGTGTGGATGTTGCCGTCCGCTCTTCGGCAACGGCTGAGGATTTGCCGGATGCCTCTTTTGCCGGCCAGCAGGAGACCTATCTTAATATCCACGGCTATGACAATATCATTGAAAATTGTCGTAAATGCTTTGCCTCGTTATTCACAAACCGGGCCATCTCCTATCGTCAGCATCAGGGATTCGGCCAGTTTGATGTTTATCTTTCCATCACCATCCAGAAGATGGTTCGCTCCGATTCCTCATGCTCAGGGGTTATGTTTTCCATTGACACCGAATCCGGTTTCGAAGATGCCGTTTTTATCACCGGTGCCTGGGGGTTGGGGGAAAATGTGGTTCAGGGGGCGGTGAATCCGGACGAGTATTATGTTTTCAAGCCCACTCTTAAGGAGGGTAAGCGACCCATTGTCGGTAAAAAAGTCGGCTCCAAAGAAATTAAGATGATCTATGACAACGATCCATCAAGTGAGGAGCCGGTTAAGAATATTGAAACCACGCCGGAGGAACGTCACTCCTATGTTATCAGTGATGACGAGATCCTTCAGCTTGCCAAATGGGCCTGCATCATTGAGGAACATTACGGCAAGGGTATGGACATCGAGTGGGCAAAGGACGGCGATGGCAAAGAGGTCGGAACCGGTAACCTTTTTATTGTTCAGGCCCGGCCTGAAACCGTGCATTCCCAGGCCAATAAAGGCGCCATGGAGACCTATAAGCTGCAGGAAAAAGGCAAGGTGCTGGTCGAAGGATTGGCCGTCGGCACCAAAATTGGTCAGGGCGTGGCTCATTGTATTGATGATGCCAAGGATATAGGAACGTTCAGGAAGGGGGAGGTGCTGGTAACGGATATGACGGATCCGGACTGGGAACCGATTATGAAAATTGCCGGCGCCATTGTCACCAACCGCGGTGGTCGGACCTGTCATGCCGCCATTATCTCCCGTGAGCTTGGTATCCCCTGTGTTATCGGGACCGTGGATGGAACTGAAAAAATTACAACCGGACAGGAGATCACGGTTTCATCCGCCGAGGGGGAAACCGGTTATGTCTATGAAGGACTATTGAAATTTGAGGTTGAGCGGGTTGATCTGGGGAATCTGCCCAAAACCAAGACCAAAATCATGATGAACCTGGCTATCCCCGAAAAGGCTTTTACCGAGTGTCAGATTCCCAATGACGGCGTTGGCCTTGCCCGTGAAGAGTTTATCATTAACTCCCATATCGGCATTCATCCGCTTGCCCTGTTTAATTATGAGGATCTGAAGACTTCCGATGATCCCGAAGAGCAGGCGGTTGCCAGAGAAATTGATGCCCGAACTGCAGCTTATGCAGATAAAAAACAGTTTTTCATCGATAAGGTTGCCGAAGGCGTTGGTCGGATAGCCGCCGGCTTTTATCCCAAGGATGTTATTGTCCGTCTTTCCGACTTCAAGAGTAATGAATATGCAAATCTTCTTGGCGGCACCTTGTATGAGCCGGAAGAGGAAAATCCGATGATCGGCTGGCGTGGCGCTTCCCGCTATTATGATCCCAAGTATCGTCCTGCCTTTGAGCTGGAGTGCGAGGGATTACTCAAGGCGCGCAATGACATGGGCCTGACCAATATCAAGTTGATGGTGCCCTTCTGCCGGACGCCGGATGAGGGTAAAAAGGTTATTGAGGTAATGCGTGACTGTGGTCTGGTTCAAGGTGAAAACGGGCTTGAGCTTTATGTAATGTGCGAAATACCCTCAAATGTTATCTCCGCTGACGCCTTTGCCGATATTTTTGACGGCTTTTCCATTGGTTCCAATGACCTGACTCAGCTGACCTATGGCCTTGATCGCGATTCGGGGCTCATCGCCGGGATTGCGGATGAGCGGGATGAATCGGTAAAAGAGATGATCCGCATGGTTATAAAAACAGCGAAACGACGCGGACGAAAGATAGGAATCTGTGGCCAGGGGCCATCCGATTTCCCGGAGTTTGCCACCTTTTTGGTCGAACTGGGCATTGATTCCATGTCCCTTATTCCGGACACCGCAATCAAGACCAGGCTGGCAGTGCATGAGAAGGAAAAAGAGATGGGGGTTGCCCCGTGATCAGATAGTCTCTAAAAAAATAATTGTCCTGTATCGAAAGGCGGAGCGTACGAGCGCTTCGCCTTTTTTATGCGCTGCAATCTGTATGGCGGCGGCCGGATTTAG
>CAZURY010000387.1:0-2742 GCA_964623145.1 uncultured Desulfobulbus sp.
TTTTTTTCTGTTTGATACCGAAGTTAAAGGCAAGAGCGGCAAGCACCATAATGGCCGCGATAATGGCAAAGGCAAGGCGAAAGTCCTGGCCCGAAGACATACCAATGAGCAGACCGGCCAGGATTGGACCGGAGGCATGGCCGACATCATAAAGAGTGCCGAAAACACCCATGGCCGAACCGATGTTGTCTTCTCTGCATAGATCGGCAACCATGGCCGCTGCCGAAGAAGTGACGATGGCCTCACCCAGTCCGAAAACAGCGGCAAGGAAAAGGAGTGCGATATAGTTCTGCACCCATGGAATCATGGTAAAGGGCAGGGCACAGACAAACATGCCCCAGAAGAGCAGAGGTCGTCGGCCATGTTTATCCGAAATTCTTCCCATCATCGGTTTGGCAAGCACGGTCATTAAAATCTGTACGCCCCAGAGCAGTCCCGCCTGAAATTCGGTATAGCCGAGTACCATAACGATATAGATCGGCATAAAGGCTTCCATGGCCCCCACGGAAAGGTTCTGCACCCCCTCCATGTTGCTGGTCACCAGGATCCGGCGATCCGTTAAAATGTCGCGCACACTTTGGCCAAAATGTTTCAGGACTGCTGAGACAGTACTGTGTTTATCACCGCTCCTATCCGGCGCCGCCAGGCCCCTGCTTGTCCAGATGCCGATAATCAGAGCCGCCATGCCTAAGGCTGCGACAACTCCGTAGATAACATGAAAATGAGCTAACTGTGATTTTCCGCCTTTGGCCATCCAGGTGAGCAGCAGGCCGCCAAGTGGTGCGCCGATAAGATTGCCGATGATGGTAACGGAAGAGAACCAGGAGAGCATCTCTCCACGCTTATCACCTGCCGTATCCACCACAACCGCCATAATGACCGGACCATAAACAGCAGTGGCAAAACCGTGAAAAAACCTGACGATCAGCAGAGATTCATAGGTGTTGACCCAGAGATAGGAAAAGGGAATCAAGGCAAAGAAGAGAAGGCCGCAGATCATGGTTCTCCTGCGACCGATAATGTCGGAAATGACGCCGGCAGGCATTTTGAAAAATATGCCGGTAACCGTGGAAATCGCCACCGCAAAACCGATGGCCTCCGGACCGACACCAAATGAAGCGGCAAAGAGCGCAAGTACAGGAGTTCTGGCCAGGGCGTAGGATGCCTTGGCAAGAAAACCAGATGCACATAGCCCCATAAAGTTGCTCCTGCGCTGCATATGATTCTCCTTATTCCGGGAAGTACGTCTCAAGCGAGAGTATGTAAGTGGTTACATCTTTTATACTGTTTGGTAAGTGGGTCCCACACGTCTATTCACCGAGCAGCCGGGCGCGTGATGGAAAAAACCCGCATCACTCCTCTTTGGTGATGCGGGTTCTCATATTTTCCAGGGCTCGATGCTCCGTGGGTCACAATGAACCTTACTTTACCTGGAGCCAAAATAGGCCAGGGCCTTTGCCATTTCCTGCTCAAAATCGTCGAGCACGTGACCAAATTTCCCTTTAAGGTCATCACTTAAGTGCTGCACATATTCCCTGGCTCCTTCCTCACCGTATTTTTCTTTAAACATTTGGAAGTTATCCGGAATTTTAGTGATATCATGCCGTTCGTCTTTGGTTGGCGGATCATCGATCCATTCGTGAATCTCCCGGTACTCTTTGCCTGTTCTCTTTAAACTGGTTTGCACGTGTTTTTTTACTGGTGGCATTGTGTTCTCCTGGTCATGGTTTCAGGTGAATGACGCATACAGCGCGGCAAATACATCCATGCCCTTTTCCAGCGCACTGTTGCTGTCGGTAGAAGTTTTTTGTATTCCCGAGAGAATCATCTCCACGCCTTCGGTTTCAGGACTTGCATTTTTTCCCTCCCGCAAATCGATGGCATGGACGATTCTGGAGAGCCTTGCAAGACCAGGATCGTGAAGGTCAAAGGCAATCTGCATGACCTCAAACGTACAGAGGTCGTTGACATGGGTGAAATCACCCCGGGTGATGTCATAGCTCACCTGGTCTCCATCCGGCAGCGGATGATTATCATCAATAAATGTAAATTTTGCCTGGCTGTCGATAAAGGATCTGATCAGCCAGGCGCAGGCCATGCGGTCAACAAAGGGATTCTTTCTGGTTACCCAGGTTTTCTGCTGATAGTTTTTACTCTCGCGCAAAGATATGTGGAGTCGGTTGTCGGCAACCGGTATCTGTTTTTTTTCAGCGGTCGTCAAGCGATCAACCTCATTTTTCAGTTCCCGTATCCGGCTCTCAATTTCGATGCCTTTTTTTGAAGAAAAGAAATCTGTTTTTTTAATAGAGTACAGTTCATGCTGCAGTTTGTTTACCTGGGTGGTCAAGTTCTTCGTCTTGATATTCTGGTTTTTTCTGGAAATTTTTTGTTCCAGCCGATCAATTCGTTCACTGAGATGTTGGTAATGTCGATCACTTTGCCTGTTGAACAGGGCAATTATCTCTTCCGTGGAAAAAGGCGCAATTGCCGGACTGCTTGCAAAGGCGCCTTCTCCGCCGAGTGAGGAAATTTCTGCAATAAGCCATGTGAGTATTTCAATGTGTTCTTCGCTCTCAGGCAGTATATAAACAGCGCTTTTCAGTTTGACGGCGCCTATTTTTGATAATTTGCGCCACACTTTGGTTCTACTGCCTGCAGGTTTTGCCGGTACCGTGTAAAAAAAAAGGAGCCAGCCTTTCTGTATTTTTGATGATTTTTTGTTCATTCCAAGGACCATTTATT
>CAZURY010000388.1:0-2722 GCA_964623145.1 uncultured Desulfobulbus sp.
TATCCGGGTTAAGTCTACACGCGACAGCGCAGGTAAGCGAGCCTGCGAGACTCCGAGGCCTGACAGGTTGAGATGAAACGCTCAATTCAGGTGTGAGATACGCGGGTTAATACAAGGCCCAGTTAAGGCTGGCCTGGGCATAGAAGTTGTTGTCCTCATCTCCTCCGGTTTCCACGCTGTAATCAGCCCGGACAGTCAGAGAAAGACGCCTGCTTATTGACCAGCTCATCAGGATATCTCCCTGGTTGAGCAGGGAGTCTTCATTTTCAGAGTATTCAAGCTGGTATTCACAGCGAAAGAGAAGCGTCGGGTAGGGTTGTATCTGGTAACTGGTCGTCAAATTGATAATGTTTTCCTCTTCATCCGTGTAATAACCGTATCCCAGGCTCAGGCGCAGCCCCGGCAGCCATCCCGGCCAGTGACTGAGCTGGATGTTTGGGTTCAACTGGTCGTTGCGGTCGGAACCATACTGTTCGTAATACAGGCTGGCGCCCAGTTCATAGGAAGGGGCCAGGGCATAACCACCGGAGATGCCGGTAAGCTCCTTGACCTCGATATTGAGCGCGGACCGGTTATTTTCCTGGTCATAGACAGGATCGGGTTCCCGCTCTCTGGAATAGATGATATTGGTCCAGAAGGATTCACTGCGATGCATCAGGTTCAGGTAGCCGGTAATGATATGCTTACTGCCGTCTACCTTGTAAAAACCTGAATCATCATCATTGGTAAATTTTTCATCCCGAATTCGCATGGTTATGGAAGTCCCCTGCATAAGCGGCCAGGAAAAAAAGGCGAATGGCGCCCGTCGTTTCAGAGAAAAATCGACATCTCCGTAAAGTTCGTTTTTCTGGTAAATGGTGCTGTCCAGCCAGCCGATACCAAATGTTTTTCCACGGCCCCATGATTTGCTGACCTGCACGTTTGTCGTCTGTTCCTCCCAGGTGGCAATATCCTGGTTTATTGACGGCGCGTATTCCTTCTGGTGTTGAAAGGAGGTATAGACACGGGCCAGGACTTGATGGGATTTCTCATATCGATAAATTCCCTGCCGGGCGGCTTCACTGCCGGGGTTCAGCTCAAGAACTTTTTTGTATGCGGCAAGCGCTTCCTCTTCCCGGCCAAGGGTTTCCAGGATTGTACCAAGTTTTATCCAGGCGGCGGCGTTGTTTGGATTTTGGGTAACCTGTCGCCGGTATTTTTTTGCAAGCACGAGCAGTTGCCTTTTGCCGACGGATTGCCCTGCCGTATCACCTATAGCGCTGATGCCGCTTTCTTCCAGATCAAGCGCCCGCGTGGTTGCTCCTATATGGAAAAAGAGTTTCAGCTGATCAAGCAGGCTGTCTTCTCCGGTTGTCGTGTTGGATTTGTTTGTCTTGTCCGCCTCTGATGGCACATCTGCCGGTTGACTTGATTCCGCAGTGGTGAGCGACGGAATAACGCAGAGAACAAGGAGCAGGATAATGGGGATATGTATGTGCCGTGTTTTCATGGATATGCTGCCTGGATAAAAAAATGCTCTCCGGTTTTACCCGGAGAGCGGGGAAACGGGGAAAGAGAGAGAGCGGAAAGGGGAGCCTTCTCCTTCTTTCCCTGAGGTAAATTCAGGTTTAACCTCAATTCAGGTTTGAAAAATTTCCGTTTACTGCCGCAGGTCGCAGATACCGTCACCGTTGGCATCAACAAAATTATCGTTAACGCCATCGCCATCGGCATCAACAAAGCCCACGCCCATACCCTGGCCGCCATTACCCATGCCGGGACGGGTGCCGACAGGCAGGCCGGTATTGTCGCAGATGCCGTCGCCATCGGCATCGACAAAGTTATCATTGATACCATCACCATCGGCATCGACAAAACCGGGTCCAGGGCCGTTCCCGGCATGAACATGCTGGTACATGGACTGGGCCTGAGTCGTGGTCTGGGTCATTGCTGTATTGCCGCCGCGAAAACGACCGGCATCAGCATTCATCGGCAGAGAAAGCAGGCCGATACAGGCCAGGGTCATAATTCCAAGGGTAATTCCTGTGTTACGTTTCATGATGTCGTCCTCCTGTAAAAATAAAATAGAAAAAAAATAAAAGCATACAATATCGAACAAAACATGATCGGCCGATCGTTTGTTTCTTTCTCTATAGCATTGTCTGTGCCAGGATTTTTTATTTCTATTTTATTTGTAATATCAACAAATTATATTTGTGCCGCCTGAAGTGATCGCAGAGTTGCCCTGTGGAAATCGACAATCCTGACGGGTGTTGGCAAATATTGTCGAACTTGAAAAAACCGCAACAAAGCTTGTCTGCTTCCGGCAGACAGATGGATTGACAAAGGCGACTTCTGTGGAAATATCAGGATATGAAACATGGCGCAGAGCGCCGTGAATTTCGTTACACCGCGGGAGCGGTGTAACGAAAAAAAGAGGATCGAGCCGGAGGGAGGTAAATATCAATATGGACCAGCGTCCGCCGATTCTACTTCAAATTTTACTCAAAAACTGTAGCCTTGTCCTGTATCTTCATGATACGGTCACAGTACGGGAGCATTCTATCATCATGGGTGACCATGATGATGGCCACTTCCTGTTCCAGGGCGATTTGTTTCAGCATTTTCACCACATCAACCGATCGTTTCATGTCAAGGGCAGCGGTCGGTTCATCGGCAAGAATGATTTGCGGATTATTGACCAGCGCCCGGGCAATGGCAGCCCGCTGATTCTGCCCTCCTG
>CAZURY010000389.1:0-2710 GCA_964623145.1 uncultured Desulfobulbus sp.
ATGCCATCATGAACTGCTGCTCTATTTTTTTCTTGCCCTGGTTGCCGACCGGCAGGGCGTTTCTTTTTATTCCTATGACAAGATATGCTCGCTGCTTGCCATCACGGTTGATGAATACATTCTGGCCCGTGACAGCCTGATCAACAAAGACCTTCTGGCCTTTGACGGTACCTTTTTTCAGCTCCTTTCCCTGCCGCCGGAGCCGGTCAGGCTGTCACGAACACTGCAGACCAGGGAGGATATGGAACGGCAAGACCCGGCCACAGTGCACCAGCTTCTTTACGGAGAACAACAATGATCAGTCGACGAACAATATTTGAGATTCACAACCTGCAGGCCCGGGGATTTTCCCAACGCAGCATAGCCCGTCAACTGCGGATTGGCCGGGGTACAGTCATAAAATATCTTGCTGATTCAGCTCCTGTCAGCGGCACAAGAAAAAAGAAGCCCTCCAAGCTGGATCCGTACCGGGAGATGATCAGTGGAATGGTGGAGGAGTGTCCCAATATCAAGGCGCCGGTTGTCTTGCAGCATATCCGGAAGAAAGGGTTCACCGGCGGAATCACCATTGTCCGGGGGTTGCTCAGGGAGTTACGGGGTAAGGCAGGGAACAGACAGCCCTTTATCCGTTTTGAATCACAACCCGGAGAACAGATTCAGGTCGACTGGGGTCATTTCGGCAGCCTCTCCTATGGCGATACCAGCAGGAAGCTCTACGGTCTTGCCGTACTGGAAGGGCACAGCCGGATGCTGTATCTCTTTTTTACCCACTCTCAGAAACAGGAGTACCTGCACCAGGGACTGCTGGAAGCCTTTGCCTTCTTTGGCGGAATTACTGAAGAGGTTGTAGTTGATAACATGCTTACCGCGGTTACGGAACGGGTTGGGAGTATCATCCGCTTTAACGAGGCCTTTCTTGATTTCCTGGCCAGGTTTTCCATCACGCCCCATGCCTGCACAGTTCGGGCGCCTTACGAAAAGGGCAAGGTGGAAAATGCCATCAAGTACATCCGGCAGAACTTTCTGCCCCTGCGGCAGTTCAGTGATCTTGCCGATGCCCGGAACCAGGCCCGCGACTGGCTGACAACCGTGGCCAATGTCCGCAAGCACCAGACCACCGGTGAGCGGCCTGTGGATAGACTGCAGGGCTTGCGGCCCCTGCCTGAACTTCTGCCGGACTGCAGGGAGGTCTGTTCACTGCTGGTCCACAAGGACTTTGGGGTTCGCTTTGACGCCAACGTGTATACAGTGCCGCCCTGGGCCATTGGCAGGCATGTCACTCTCAAGGCGGATACCAAGCGGATATCCATCTACCACAAGGACAGGCTGATCGCCTGTCACCTCCGCTGTTGGGGAAGAAAACAGCGGATAGAGCTGGATATCCACAGGGAGCAGGTAAAAAAGATTAAGAAGCGGTTGCTCCGGGACAGGCAGGTCATTGTTTTTCTTTCCCTGGGCGAGATCGCCCTGCAGTACCTGCAGCGGTTGACTGATGCCGGGTTGCCGATCAGAAAAAATATTGCCGGACTACTGGCCCTGCAGGATGAATATGGCGAGAGTGGTTTGCGCTACGGCCTGCAGGCAGCCATGGAGAAAAATCTGTATGGCGCCGACTATGTCCGCAACATCCTGTACCAGGAAATGACCCCGGTTAATGATCATCCACCGGTACATCTGAAACAGGAGGAACTCAACGAAATCAGGCTTACAACTCCAGCTCTGGTCGACTATGACTCCATTGCCCTGAAAAGGAGGAGGCGGAATGATTAAACAGGTACAACAGAGGTTCAGGGAATTGCGGCTCAAGCACTGTGCTGAAAATATAGAGGCTGTTATTGAGCAAGGGCAGCAGAAAAATCTTTCTCCGCTCAAGATACTGGAACGTCTGCTGGATCTGGAGATCGAGAAGCGGCGGCAGGCCAGGGTTCTTCTTCGTTTCAAACAGTCAAAGCTGCTGGAAAAACCCACTATTGATCAGTTTGACTTCTCGTTTCATGAGTCACGCAAAAAACAGAAAAACGTGATCCTTGGCCTCGTGGACCTGAGCTTTATTGAACAGAAAAAAGATATCGTTCTGATCGGCAACCCCGGGGTCGGCAAAAGCCTGCTGGCCAAGACCATTGCCTATGCCGCTACCCAGGCCGGCATCAAGACACTTTTTACGTCTGCCATGGACATGATCAATCAACTGATTGCGGCCCAGGACGGCCACGAGCTTCTGAAAAAACTTAAAACATATCAAACTCCGGATCTCCTTGTCTGTGACGAGATCGGCTATCTTCCGCTGGGCAAACAGGGTTCAAATCTGTTTTTCCAGGTCATCAGTGCAAGGCACGAGCAGAAGTCGACAATCATTACGACCAATCTGCCCTTTGCGCAATGGGGAAACATTTTTGACTCCACCTCTGTTGCCACCGCGATTGCCGACCGACTTGTCTACAACTCCGAGATCCTTATCATGGAGGGAAAGAGCTATCGAAAGAGGGGTTAAGGAAAAATTTACACATTACCGGGAAAACAGGGAGGAGAAACGTCATGCCACGGCTCCGATACGCAGAACTCTGTCCCGACGACAAAATGGCCGGTTTTCAACCGATGTTTTTGGCTGGTTTTTTGACCGCTGGTTACAAATTATGAAAATTTACAGGAAACTTTAGTTTTTTAAAGACCTGCGTGAATCAGGAAGGGACATCCCGGTAATTTTATGCTC
>CAZURY010000390.1:0-2706 GCA_964623145.1 uncultured Desulfobulbus sp.
TCTTTGATCACGTGAAGTATATCAGATAGACCGGATTTTGAAAACCAGGGGGTTTTTTTATTGCAGGACGGCACAGGCCATGGTTCGGACCTGTTCAAGTGTTTCATCAATATTTATGGAGAGCAGGCGGCCCTGTTCAAGAATAATGCGGCCATTGATGATAACCGTGCGCACATCTGCTCCGCTTGCCGCATAGACAAGCAGGTCAGCAGTATACAAGGGGGTAAGGTGCGGCTGTACAAGGTCGAGCATGATCAGATCTGCAGGTTTTCCTGGAGCGAGTGTGGCGCTGTGACCTGGAAAACCGCTGATGAGTGCACCCTTGGTTGTCGCAAGATCAAGCACTTTGTTTGCCGGTGTTGCCACCGGATCAAGCGTCTTCAGTTTTTGTATTTTGGCACAGATGTCCATTTCCCGGAACATGTCCAGGCCGTTGTTGGAGGCGCAGCCGTCGGTGCCCAGCCCGACCCGTACCCCTTTTTCAAGCATCAAGGGCAGGTTGGCCATCCCTGAGGCCAGTTTCAGGTTGCTCTGTGGACAGATGACCACCGGACTTCCCTGGCCGGACAGGATATCCATATCCCTGGCGTCCGTCCATACGCAGTGCACACAGATGGTATCCGCATCCAGGATGCCGAGCCCATGCAGGTGTTGTACCGGGGTGGGGCCAAGGGGCTCCCGGATCATGGAAATTTCATGCTTTGTCTCCGCCACATGGATAAACAACTTCACTCCTCGCTCCCGGGCAAGTTGTTTTGCCTTTTGCAGGGTTTCATTTGAGCAGGTATAGGGAGAATGGGAAAAAAGGGCCGGCCGGATCAATGGATTTTTTCCCTGCCACCTGTCCAGGAAAGCAGCTGCCGCTGCAATATTTTTTTCAGGGGCCTCAACTCCGGGTGCGGGAAAGTCAATAATACCCTGGGCCGCGACCGCCCGCAGGCCTGCATCGGCAAAGGCACGGGCGACTTCGGTTTCAAAGAAATAACCGTCAGCCGTGGTTGTGGTGCCGGAGAGAATCATTTCCGCAGCCGCCAGGGTGGAGCACCAGTAGGCCATCTCCGTGTTAACGTGTTTTGCCTCTGCCGGAAATATATGATTTTCCAGCCAGTCGGTAAGCTCCAGGTCATCGGCCAGGCCACGAAACAGGGTCATGGGGGCGTGACCGTGCAGATTAATCAGGCCCGGCATGGTGAGCAGGCCACGACCGTCAATGGTCTGTTTTGCCCGTGGACCATTATAGTTTTCCATGGGTCCGGCATAAGTGATCGTCGCCCCGCAGATGGCAACACAACCACTTGGGATAAAGGTATCTTGTCCGGGATCAGGCAGGAGCAGGGTATCGGTAATGAGGATGTCGGCTTCCATAACTGCTTGCAAAATAAAGGATGTATGTGTATCAACATGGGACAAAAAGACGAATCTTGATCCAGTATACTCAAACAGCCTGGATCCGTATGAAAAAAATGGAGAAAAATATCCCATGGGATTTCGCTGTGGAATAGTCGGTCTGCCCAATGTCGGCAAGTCGACCATCTTTAATGCCTTGACCGCTGCCGCTATTGATGCGGAAAATTACCCCTTTTGTACCATAGAGCCAAATGTCGGCGTGGTCGCCGTGCCCGACGAGCGTCTTGACCGGCTGGCTGAACTGGTCAACACCGGAAACAAGGTGCCCACCCAGATGGAGTTTGTCGATATTGCCGGTCTGGTCAAAGGAGCAAGCCAGGGTGAGGGGTTGGGCAATCAGTTTCTTGGCCATATTCGGCAGGTGGATGCCATTTTGCACGTGGTGCGTTGTTTTGAGGATGACAATATCGTCCATGTGGATGGTTCCATTGATCCCCTGCGCGATCTTGAGGTTATCACCATGGAACTTGTCATGGCCGATCTTGATACGGTGGAAAAACGGCTGACAAAGGCAAAGAATCAGGCAAAATCAGGAGATAAAAAATTTCTGGCCGAGGCGGAGTTCCTTGAAAAAGTCCAGCATGTTCTTGATAAAGGGCAACCGGCGCGAATGGTCAATCCTGAAGAGGAGACCCAGCGGATGCTTTTGCGTGAGCTTTGTCTGCTGACCACCAAGCCTGTACTTTATGTGGCCAATGTCAGCGAGGATGATTTGCCGGACGGTAATTCTTTTGTTGATCAACTGCGCATGCAGGCTGCCGAAGAAGGGGCTTCCCTGGTAACCATTGCCGGAGGCATTGAACAGGAGTTGAGTCTGCTTGATCGGGATGAACAGGATGAATTTCTTGCGGAAATGGGTATGGAGGAGCCGGGGCTCAATCGTCTGATCCATGCCGGATATGATCTGCTCGGCCTGATCACCTATTTTACGGTCGGCGAAAAAGAGACCAAGGCGTGGACCATCACCAGGGGAACGACAGCGCCCGGGGCTGCCGGGAAGATTCATTCCGATTTTGAGCGTGGTTTTATCCGGGCCGAGGTGATTGCCTATGATGACTATATAGCCTGTGGTTCCGAGGCGGCAGCCCGGGACAAGGGAGTCATGCGTTCGGAAGGTAAGGAATATATTGTCAAAGATGGTGACTGTATTTTATTTCGGTTCAATGTGTAGTTTATAAGGTTCAGGGTTCAAGGTTCAGGGGATGGTGATGGCTGAAAAGAAACTGTTTGTCAGTGAGCTGCGTGAGGGGCGGCAGGTGCGGGATTTGTTTCTGCTGGCCCGGAAAAATCTTGCCGAGA
>CAZURY010000391.1:0-2699 GCA_964623145.1 uncultured Desulfobulbus sp.
TATTGGCTGTCAGAATGGAAGCTTCTACAGCGCCGGTACAATAAACAAACAATTTGCAATTGTACAAGGTTCCGATCAAGAACTCAAGGCCACCTTGAAAAATTGCCTTTTCGCCCGATCTCTGCGTCACAGGAAAATGAAAAAATCTCACATGTTACTAATATGCTGCGCTTTTTAATTTTCCTGTTCCTTAACCTCGAACGAAAATTCTAATTTTTCAAGGCACCCTCAAGTCAGTCTGTTTCTAATTTTGCTGATCCGTTTCAAGGGTAGCTATCGGTTGATTATCCAGGATTCGATCGAGACATACCGTGACTACCTGTCGGATGAGGTTGGTTGGTCCGGCAAACTGGAGCGGCATATAATTTTCGGTAAATCCCTGCAGCATGCCGGTTTTTGTATTCCGGCGCTCCACCAGCACCCTGTGGACGGAGCCCAACTGACGCCGGTAAAAGGCCTGTCGTTTTTCCTGGTCGAGTTTACGCAGTCTGCGCACCCGTTCATCTTTAGTTTTTCCGTTGACCTGCTTCTTGAACGAGGCTGCCGGGGTCCCGGGCCGGCGGGAATAGGGAAAAACATGGAGATAACTGATCGGCAGCCCCTGGAGCAATCGAAAGGTGTTTTCAGCAGCCGGTTCGTCTTCACCGGGAAATCCGGTCAGCACATCACAGCCGATGGCGGCATTGGGAAAGGCCGAGGAAATTTTTCTGATGACGCCGACAAAAACTTCCGCTGTATAGCGGCGGTTCATGCGTGCTAGAATCCGGTCATCTCCGCTTTGCAGCGGTATGTGGAAATGGGGCATGAAGTTTTCGTTTTTTGCCATGATCCCCAGTAATTGATCATCAACTTCGACAGG
Source organism: uncultured Desulfobulbus sp. (assembly GCA_964623145.1). Lineage (GTDB taxonomy): Bacteria > Desulfobacterota > Desulfobulbia > Desulfobulbales > Desulfobulbaceae > DRLX01. Next base: position 860 of record CAZURY010000391.1, read on the forward strand.
TTCAATGGAGCTCAATCTGATGCGCATGTCGGGGAAGCGCGAACAGAGGTTGTCAAGCAGGGTATGGATATTTTCGTTTTCATCAAGATCAAGGCCGTACTTGCCCACATTGATGCCGGTAATGACCATCTCCCGGTATCCCTGGTCGCGGAACACCTCCACCTGTTCAACGACCGCTGATTTCGGCAGGCTGCGGCTGCGGCCGCGACTGTAGGGTACAATACAGTAGGAGCAGAAGTTGTTGCATCCATCCTGGATACGAAGATAACAACGGGTTCGGCCACGAAAACGGTGTACCGGCAACTTGCAGATCTCCCTTTGCAACCCGATATTTCCCGTCAGCATGATCAGTTCGGGTGGATCGTCCATCAACGCTGTTTCTACCAGCAGATGTTTGTTGCCGTTGCCGACTATGCAGACCGGATTGTCCGTGATCTCCAGGAGTTGTTCAGCGGCAATCTGGGCATAGCAGCCGGTGACCACGATTCGGGCTTCAGGATTGGCGCGAATAGCGCGCCGGACAAGCTGCCTGGATTGCTGTCCGGCCCTGGCAGTGACGGCACAGGTGTTGATGACGTAAATATCAGCCGGCCCTGAAAAGGGGACGATTTCGCAATCCGCATCCGCAAATCCGGAGACAAAGGAGGCGGATTCAAACTGATTGACCTTGCAGCCCAGGGTGGTGATGGCGATAGTTTTTTTCATGACCGGCAAGGTTCCTGTGTCATAATAATTCCGCTGCCTGCCAATCGGTTCTGCTCATAGAATACGGCAAATTGACCAGGGGTGATTGCCCGTTGCGGCTTCGTAAATATAATCTCCCATGTTGCCCGATCCTTTTGTTGAAGACGGGCGGGAGAGGGGTGGTGGCGGGAACGGAGCTGGACCAGTCCCTGCCAGGGAAGGACAGGTTCAGTATCCAGCCAGTGCAGGTTTTGGATAAGGACATGCCGTCGAAAAAGGTCTTTATTTTTTCCTACAATAATCCGGTTGTGTTTGGGGTCAAGTCCAATAACATACCAGGGGGTGGCATCGGGCAGGCCAAGACCACGGCGCTGGCCCACCGTATAATGGCTGATTCCCGAGTGGCGGCCGAGAACCCGGCCATCGGCGGCGCTGATTTCTCCGGATTGTTCCTTAATGGACTGCTCGGAAAGAAATTGTTTCAGGCCGGAGGTGAGAAAACAGACATCCTGGCTCTCGGTACCGGAAAATTCTTCCAGGCCAAGTGTGGCCGCCCGGATAAATACATCTGTTTTTTTCCATGTGGCAAGGGGAAAGAGAATGTGGGACAGTTGCCGTTGATCGAGACGGCAGAGAAAATAGGATTGATCTTTTCCGGGATCAACCGCCCTGAGGAGACTGTAGCTGCCCTTTTCATCCTGCCGGATCCTGGCATAATGGCCGGTAGCCATCTTTTCCATTCCCCCGGCCAGCATGCATTCGAGCAGGGCGCCGAATTTAATGGCTGCATTGCAGGAGACACATGGGTTTGGTGTGTATCCACCGGTATAAGCAGCAACAAATTTTTTAATGATGGTCGTGGAGAACAGCCTGCGCATATCAACAAGCTGCAGGGGAATATTCAGGGATTTTGCCGTTGCCTGCACCCTCTGTATCTGCTGCGCACGATCCTTAAGGGGCAGTTCCATGAAGAAACCATGCACCTCGTAGCCCTGTTCCTGCAGGAGTACGGCGGCAACCGTGGAATCCACCCCCCCGCTCATGGCTATGCCCACTTTGCCGGCAGTCATGTACACTGGAGATTAAAAGTTATTTGATTATCATCGAACCTCAGCAACATCGAAAAAACAATATTTGCCATATTTCCCGCCCCCAT
>CAZURY010000392.1:0-2686 GCA_964623145.1 uncultured Desulfobulbus sp.
CCATAATAGGACCCTCCACATCCGGAGAGTCGATGAAGATCAAGAAAATAGCCGAGCAGGGGAAAACACCGTTGATCTCCTGTGGCGCTGCTGAAGTCATTGTTAATCCGGTGGCAAGCTATGTGTTTAAAACCCCGCAGAAAGATTCTTTTGCCGTTAAAAAAATCTATGGTGAAATGAAGAAGATGGGGATAAGTAAGATTGCCGTTGTTGCCGGCAACACCGGTTTTGGTAAAGCCGGTAAGGCGCAATTGACCAAAATTGCTCCTGAGTTTGGTATCAAGGTTCTCGCCGCTGAGACCTACGATAAAAAGGCGACGGATCTGACTGCTCTGGTAGCCAAGTTGATGGCCGACAAAGAGATCCAGGCCGTGGTCAACTGGTCTATTGTTCCTGCCCAGGCTATCATTGCCAAGAATATGCGGCAGGCGGGCTGGAAAGTACCCCTGTTTCAGAGCCATGGTTTTGGTAACATCAAGTATGTCCAGGCAGCGGGAGCCGCAGCGGAAGGTATCATCTTTCCGGCCGGTCGTCTGCTGGTTGCTGATTCCCTTCCTGATTCCGATCCCCAGAAAAAGATGCTGCTGAAATACAAACATGACTATGAATCCAAATATAAAGAGGCTGCTTCCACTTTCGGTGGTCATGGCTATGATGCCATGAATATTCTGATTGCCGCCATGGAAAACGGTGGCGCCGATCGGGCCGGTATTCGTGATGCCATTGAGAAGCTGCATGGTTTCCCCGGAATCGGCGGTGTTTTTACCTTTTCAGCTGAAGATCATAACGGTCTTGATATTGACTCTTTTGTCATGCTGACCGTAAAAGACGGCAAATTCGTCCTGTATAACGGCAAATAAATACAGCGGCAACAGATGAACAACGGGCAGGGAGACCTGCCCGCTTTTTTTTTCGATTAGAGTTTTTTTGGCTACTGTCTTCTGACTTCTGTTTTCTACTATGACCCTGGCCCTGTTTTTTCAATACCTGTTTGCCGGCATCAGTTACGGCGTCATTTACGCCATCGTCGCCATCGGTTTTAATATTATTTATAATACGACCGGCATTATAAATTTTGCCCAGGGAGAATTTGTCATGCTGGGAGGCATGATCTCCATTTCTCTCCTCCATTTTTTTCCCCTGCCGGTTGCCATTGTCATGGCGGTTGTGATTACCATGATGATCGGAGCTTTAATTGAAATTGTCTTTATTCGCTGGCTTGAGAGTCCCTCTGTTTTACGGATGATCATTATCACCATCGGTCTGTCCATCCTTATCCGCGAGGTGGCCCTCCATGTCTGGGGGGAATCCATCCGTTCCCTGCCCTATTTTGTCGGCAATGAGTTAACTACGGTTTCTTTTGGTCCCGTTCGTATATCGCCGCAGGTGTTCTGGGTTGTCGGTGTCTGCGGAATTACGGTCGTGGGGCTCAGTTTGTTTTTTAAGTTGACCTCGGTCGGCAGGGAGATGCGCGCCTGTTCAGCCAATCGCCGGGCAGCGGTTCTCTGCGGGATTAATACTCGAAATATGGTGACCCTCTCCTTTATGCTCAGCGCCGGTATCGGCGCCCTGGCCGGTTGCGTTATGTCGCCAATTACCTATACCCAATACGACTCAGGCACCAGTCTGGCTATCAAGGGGTTTACCGTGGCTATTCTAGGGGGACTGGGAAATTCCATGGGCGCGGTTGCCGCAGGGGTCCTGCTGGGAATCATCGAGGCATACTCGGTGGCCTTTGTACCGCTGGCATTTCAAGATGCTATCTCCATTGCCATTTTGCTGGTTATTCTTTTTGTTCGTCCACACGGTATTTTTGGGTCCAGCGCCGCTGCCGGTCTTAAAGAGTTTTAGCAATGCGTTACTCAAAGCTTCTTAAAACAGCCATTCTGGTGGCCCTGGTGATCGGTGTCCAGGTATTGACCACCTTGACCGACACCCGTTTCTATCTGACCCAGTTGACCATGTCCGCCTACTATGCCCTGCTGGTCATCGGCCTGGCCGTGGTCATGGGTTATGCGGGACAGATTTCGCTTGGTCATGCCGGCTTTTTTGCCATCGGCGGGTATTTGTCGGCGGCCCTTACAACCCATAATCTGGTCGGTTTGCAGGGAAATTCAATTATTCATACCCTGGGAAATTTTGGTATGCTGGTGCAGGGACAGGATATTTACGGCGAGCAGCTGCTGGTTGTGGCTCCCTGGGCAGCCTGTATATTTGCCGTACTCATGGCGGCTGTTATTGCCGTAATCATCGGTGTTCCCGTTCTGAAACTCAAAGGGCATTATCTGGCCATGGCCACCCTGGGATTTGGGATTATCATTTTTCGCATTGGTCTGGCAACCGAGTATTTCGGCGAGGCGGACGGTATTTCCGAGGTGCCGGGCTTTACCCTGATTCCGGCCATTGGTTCCTTCGGGCCGATCAGCGTCAGTGGTGATTTTTCCCTGCGTTTGGAGAACTATTATGTGGCCTGGGGGCTGCTGATCATTGGCCTGCTCCTGCTGCTCAACCTGATCGATTCGCGGGTCGGTCGTGCCCTGCGTGCCATCCATGGATCGGAAGAGGCGGCCGAGGCCGTCGGAGTTGATACCTCCGGGTTCAAACTCAAAGTCTTTGTTCTGTCGGCGGTATATGCCGCCTTTGCCGGAGTTTTTCTCACCCATTATAATGGTGGAATAGGACCCTC
>CAZURY010000393.1:0-2685 GCA_964623145.1 uncultured Desulfobulbus sp.
TTCGTCATCCCCGTAGCAGTGGGGATCCATGACTCCTTGAAATTATTGGATTCCCATTTTCATGGGAATGACAAAAAAAGAGTGAATCCTGAATTCAAGCTTAAATAAAGCAACAGGCAATCTGTTGTTTCGGTTTCAGCGATGTTATCCCTTTTTTGCTGAACAATGATGGTAATCAAAAAAAGTAATCTTACAACCAGCGGGATTGTCTATGAAAGTTGTTCTCTTTAGCAGGTATCCTGAAGAATATGACTCTCCCCATGGCGGGGTGGAGTCGGTGACGGTTATTCTGGCACGGGCTCTTGCGGAGTTGGAAGGCTTTGAGATCCATCTCGTAACTCTGGAGAGAGGGCTTTGCGGGGAACGACAGGCAAAAGATGGAGATGTGTATATTCATCGGTTGCCGGGGTCCGGTTGGCCGCAACTTGTTGACATCTGGTGTGGTCCCGGGCGCAAACGATTACTCAAAAAGATTTATCAACTCGAACCGGATATTGTCCATTCCCACGAAACTTTCGGACTTGCCCTTGGGGGTTTGCGTATTCCCCATGTTTTTACCGTACATGGATTTGATCATGCCAATATCCCGGCGGAAGGCAGGCGTGATGTCGGCAATATTCGTATCCTGTTGTGGAAGCTTGCGGAAAAATACGGCATGGCCAGGCAACGAGATATTATTTCCATTTCTCCGTACGTGCGAAAAATGATCGAACCGCTGACCACGGCTGATATTTACGATATAGACAATCCGCTGGACAAGAGGTTTTTTGAGTTACCTAAGGTTGAGAAAACCGGCAGGGTACTTTGCGTCGGCTGGATCAATGAACGGAAAAATACTCTTGGTTCCGTCAAGGCCTTTGCCCGTGCTCTTGCTAAAGGATGTGACGGTACATTGGTGATTGCGGGGCAGGCAGGGGAACCATCGTATCTGGAAAAAGTGAAAGCGAAGATACGGCAGGCAGGTATTGAGGAAAAGGTTGAGTTCTTAGGTCACATTAATCATGGACAATTAGCGGGCGAGTTAGCGCGGGCAAGTGTTTTCATGTTACCCTCATTACAGGAAAATGCGCCCATGGCCATTTCCGAGGCCATGGCTGCCGGTGTGCCGGTGATAGCTTCCGATTGTTGTGGTATGCCGTACATGGTCGCTGAAGGAAAATCAGGATTTCTTGTTGATCCTTTGGATAGCGAGCAGATTGCTGAAAAAATGGCGCTTCTGCTGGCTGACGAAAAATTATGTAAAAAATTTGGCACTGAGGGAAGAAAAATTGCCCGGAGCAGATTTCATCCCCAGGTGGTGGCGGATAAAACACGGAAAGTATACGAAACAGTTATCGGGAAGAGGCGTTGAATCATTTAACCCCTGAAAAGCGACGGGCAAAAGCCCAAGTTATTCGTCAATGGCTTGTTGAGAACCGACGCTGGTTGCTTTTTTGTGCCCTTCCGTTGCTCTTCCTTGAAGTTTTTCTTTATTTCCCCACCTGGAAATGGCTGATTGCCACCTGGTCCCATGACAAACCCTATTCCCATGGTTTTTTTGTGCCGTTCATTTTTCTGTATCTTGTCTGGCTTAAACGGGAGCAACTTCGTCGTATTCCGGTTCGACCGGCCTGGTTGAGCGGTGGATTGATACTTTTTGCGTCCTGTTTCCTGTTGCTGATCGGGAGAGTGGGGGCCATCATTCAATTAGAAGTTATTTCGCTTTATTTTTTTATTCCCGGCGTGATTCTTTTTGTCTGGGGCCGGCAGACTCTGAAAGCTCTCTGGTTTGCCGTGTTTTTTCTGCAGTTTATGATCCCATGGATTGATCCTTTTCTTAAATATGTGTATCCGCTGTTTCGCCGTGTTGCGGCAACCTTGGGGACCTGGTTCCTCAGTTTTCATTATCCAGTAATGCAGGACGGGACCTTTATTTATCTCCCTAACATAACCCTTTCCGTCATTGATGCCTGTTCCGGTATTAATTTTTTTATCTCCGTCACGGCAGTCGGGGTGTTGCTGGCCTATCTAACCCAGAAAAGTTGGAAAAGGGTCTTTGTTGTCCTGCTTGCCGGAGTGGCGGTAACGGTTTTTGCCAATGGAGTTCGGGTTGCCCTTGCCGGTGTGATGGGGCAGAAGTATGGAGCGGGTATGCTGCATGGGCCGGGCCATATTTTCCGTGGTTGGTTCGTCGCCCAGTTTGGTTGGATTTTGATCTTTTTTATCAACTGGTTGGTCGCCAGGATCCCCCATCCGGCCGGTTGTTATCTGTATGAGCGTTGGCAGGAGGAAGCAACCTTGCAACATGGTGATATGGTAAAAGCCTGCCCTGAGAATCGACTTTCACCGCAGATATTGATCGCATTCGTTTTTTTGTCTTGTTTTGGTGTGTTTTTGAATTTTATAGCACCACCTGTTGCTATCAGCATGCGTGATACCCCCACCTCGTTTCCTCTGCAAATAGCCAAATGGCAAGGACAGGATGTGCAGTGGTTGCCGTCCAGGAAGTTTTTTCCGGGGGCGGATTCTGAAATTCTTCGACGGTATCAAACATCTTCGGGAAAATTCGTCTATCTATATATTGGCTATTATCCTGTGCAGAGAGATAATGCGAGGCTGATCAGTTATCATGACCGACCGATATTTAAAGATAAAAAAAATATTCGTCTGGATATTGTTCCGCCAATGCGAGTGGGGTTGTCTACC
>CAZURY010000394.1:0-2681 GCA_964623145.1 uncultured Desulfobulbus sp.
ACAATGGACTATCTGTATAGTTGAGACCCACATCGGAACACTACCCATAGAAGTCGGCACGTATCCATTTCTGAACGAGAATCCTCATTTTTCATGGCATCTTATATTGCATCCTACCACCGCTTTCATATATCGACATCCCCTTATTTTTCCACTGTTTCTTCTTCTTTGATAAAAACAATTGTCCCGCAATGTTTTTGATGATTTTCTTTTCAAGAAAATATTTTCAGGTTCGGGAATTTTTGTTTGTCTATGGATGACTGACCCGCCCGGCAACATTGTGAAGAGCGGTATAACGAGAAAAAACCTGGATGCCCGACAACTACACTCGGGCATGACGGGCAGGAATGTTTCGATTGCCCGATAACTGCCTTCATGCATGACGGGTGGACGAGTGACCGACACATACCTTTGCAAAGATAGCGCAGAGCGCCGGGTACTCCCTTACACCGCAAGCGATACAACGAGAAAAAACCTGGATGCCCGACAACTACACTCGGGCATGACGGGCAGGAATGTTTCGATTGCCCGATAACTGCCTTCATGCATGACGGGTGGACGAGTGACCGACACATACCTTTGCAAAGATAGCGCAGAGCGCCGGGTATTATTATTCCATTACGCTCCAGAGCGATATAACGGGAAAAGCCGAATTCCAAGTGCATTGACTCATCCCATATCAAGCATCACAATTACCTCGAGCATTTCCCAGGGCGGCAGGTACGGTGTAACATGGTGGACAAGAGCATACAGTTTTTTCCCATTATCCAGGTGGATTGCCGGTATTTTATTAAGGTAGCGGGGAATATATCCCAGTTTTCGATGATCGGGAGTATAAATTCCCACTGCCTCGGTATCATGGATGTTATCAGGCTCTCGAACCAGCATCAGACGATCATCCGGGGTGAGTTCGCGGATAATCACCGGGCCTTCGTAATATTGAAAGCCTGCCGCCATGCAGGTAAACAGGGGCAACTGTTCAGTATGCTCCCTTGCGAAAGGCAGCAAGAAGAATGATGCCATTGCCGTGATGAATCTCTGCATAAATTGACGACGCTGCATACTTTACTCCTTCTTGAATGCTCCAGGTGTTCACTTAGGCAATTGGCATGTTTTTGGTAACTCACCAACAGTCTATTCCATTTCTCATCTTTGAGATCACCTTACCACACGTGCCCTGTCATATAGTGACAGGTAATGATTTTTCCGTGTTTTTTCCGAAACCTGTAAAACAGTTGGCGGGCAATGATTTCATGGAAATTTAATGCTCCAGGGAAAAAAATTTTTTTATCTTTTTTTGGTTTTTCCTCCCTTTTCCTGGTATTGAACCGGACTGGAAGAGGGACAAGGAAAGGTTGTGGAGGAATTGCCCTGAAATAATCTCTGGATGCCCGACAACTACATTCGGGCATGACGGATACGGTTTTTTTTTATGAAACGGAACAAAACGATTGGCCGGAAACTGAACATTTGCAACAATGAAGAATAGAGAAAGCAAAAAACTGGGGCCGTTTCTGCTCAGCGGTCTGATGATCGGGCCGATTCTCGGTTCCGGAATAATCTTTCTGCCGCCTTTGGTCTATCAGGTTGCCGGTAGCTGGGCATTGATCGGCTGGATATGTATTGTGACGCTCAGCTATTTCTTTGCCACCATCTTCGGCAAACTGTCCATTCTCCTGCCGGGAGATGCCGGAGTGGCAGGCAGTATTGAGACGGCATTCGGCAGACGGACAAAACGGCTGGCCTCCTTTTACCTGATCGGCGCGGTCCTGTTCGGGCCGGTGCCGGTTCTGCTGACGGCGGCGGACTTTCTGCACCCGTTTATCCCCCTTGACGTCCCCCTGCTTGCCATGCTGTTTTTATGTGGCTGCGTGGTCATGCTGCTGCGGCAGGTTTCTTCCATCGGCAGGATTTCTTTTATCATGTCCTCACTGGTTGCCGTCACCCTTTTTGCCGGCGCCGCAGTTACCCTGCTCCAGCACAGCAGCCTGCACATCCACCTGCCGCCTTTTCCAGGCAAACAGTTCGGCAGCGGCCTGCTGCTGCTCTTCTGGACAATGGTGGGCTGGGAGGTGGTCGGCAGCTACAGCGGTGATGTGCGCGACCCGGAAAAAACAATTCCCCGGGCTGTTCTCTGCTCGTTTCTCATTATTGCCCTGGTCAGTATAACAACGGCGGCAGCCGTGCAGATGATCTCGCCGCAGATGATCCATGGCCGGTCTGTTTCCGTCTCAGATCTTATCCGTCCCCTGTTTGGAGGAGCAACGGATATCATCATGGCGGTTCTGGTCACATCGCTCTGCACCACTTCATACCTCCTCTTTACCGGTGGTACGGCCAGACTGGCATCTTTTATCGCCGGGGAAGGACACCTGCCGAAATTTTTATCCGGAAAAGCGTCAAACGGCGCCCCGGTCACTGCTATCCTGGCGCTGGCGCTTGCCCATATCAGCGCCCTGGCAGCGGTCTACCTGCGGATAACCGACATGGCCCGCCTTGTGGCCCTGGCGGACGGTTTTTTTATTGCCAATTCGCTTATCGGTCTCCTTGCGGCCATCAGGCTGTTGCCCGGCAGGGTGATCAAGGCAACCGCCTCCCTGTTGGCGATTATTATCTTGTATATATTTTTCAATGCCAACATGATCGTCATCAATATTATTGTGATGATGGCGCTGTTTTTT
>CAZURY010000395.1:0-2676 GCA_964623145.1 uncultured Desulfobulbus sp.
AGCAGATTTGCCTGGTGTTCCGTAAATCCATGGACGCTCACCAGGTATGTCGGTAATATCGAATAAATACCCAGGGTGGAGGTGATGCCCATGGAAAAAAGAATGACCATAAGCTGGAAGTCTCTCTGGTAAAAAAGTTCGCGATATAGTCTGAGGTCGGGTTTGGATGGTTTTTTCCGGACATCCCGACCAACAATCGAGTAGAGAACCACAGCCGCAAGGAGAAAACCTATTGGAATTTGTACCAGCCGCTGCCAGGAAAGATGGGGTAGCAGGAGGGCGATGTACAGAGGTGCCGACAGAAAAGCCAGATTTGGAGCCAGTTCATGGACGGAAAAAGCCCGACCCCAGAGACGTGGCTCAAACAGACTGGATATTGTTGCCACTGCCGATGGCAGATAAATTCCGGCAGAGAGACCGATCAGGAAGAATGCCAGTCGGAAAATAACAATATTTGTTGTCAGAGAAAGGAATCCCAGGGAAAGACCGATGCCTGTCATAGAGAGGATGATTGATCGTTTATGGCCTATGCGGGCGGAGACAAAACCAGATCCTATCAGCGAGAGAAAATAGCCGCAACTGATGAAGAAAAAGAACAATCCAGCCTGGCCATGGCTGAGGTGAAGCACCTTCTCGAATTCAGGCAGCAGGGGAGAGGAGAATATCCGCGAAAAGAAATTGAGGAAAAAAATCCCGCCTAACAGCAATAAGGCAATGACCGGAGAGTCCGGCCGAAGGAACTGATTAACGGCTCGTAAGAGAGCAGCCTGTTTCTGGAATGCTTGTATTTTCAGGTGCCGTCCGTTTTGTTCGGGGTTATTTCATCATGCTCTTCGGGTGAGATCTCAGGAGTGGGTTTGTGCTGGTGATCCCTGACCGCTTTGGGAATTTTTGATTCCGGTAAAACATATTCCCGGATTTTTTCTATCTCCACGCTCAGCTCAATTTCTGCTTGACATGTGGGACAGCTTTTCACATGACGATCAATGAATTCCATCATGCGTGCGGGAGCCATGGTTTCCTGCTCAACCCGGGTGTACCAATCCTTTGCCAGTCGTATAAGTTGATTACATTTCATACTATGTGTAGGAGCTATGCTCTATTACCGGGCCTTTCCGGGTATGGAAAAAAGGGAAGTGATGAAAATAACATGTTGTGACAGTATAATAAAAAGTTGTTTTTCAGGTCAATAGTTATTACATTTCGACATGCGGAAGTGGAAAGGGCACTGGTGGCCCTCCCGGACTTCAAATCCGGTGTAACGGGCGAATAACCTGTTAGGTGGGTTCGATTCCCATGCACTTCCGCCAGTTTTTTTGCAACCCTTATGCCGTCTGTGTGTCAGTAAGCAGCGGATATCCCATTTCTTCTCTCTGTGCCACATAACTTCGGGCCACGGCGCGGGCAATCTGACGGATCCTGCCGATGTATCGAGTTCGTTCGGCAACGGATATGGCCTTGCGGGCATCGAGCAGGTTGAAGGTATGTGAACATTTCAGGCAGTAGTCGTAGGCCGGGCGTATAAGATTTTTTTCGACAAGGTGATGAGCGTCCCGTTCATAGTTATCAAAGGCGGTCACCAGGTCGGCAACATTGGCCTCTTCAAAGTTGAATGCAGAAAATTCACGCTCAGCCTGATGAAATATCTGTCCATAGGTAACCTGTTCATTCCAGTGGATATCATAAACGGAGTCGACCTTTTGCAGGTACATGGCAATGCGTTCCAGGCCGTAGGTCACTTCCACGGTAATGGGATGTAGATCAATGGACCCGGCCTGTTGAAAATAGGTGAACTGGGTAATCTCCATGCCGTCCAGCCATACTTCCCAGCCGAGTCCCCAGGCGCCCAGGGTGGGTGATTCCCAATCATCTTCGACAAATCGAATGTCATGTTCAAGCAGGTTAAGGCCGAATTTAGTAAGACTTTCCAGGTACATATCCTGGATATTCTTTGGGGAAGGCTTGATAATGACCTGATATTGATAGTAATGTTGCAACCTGTTGGGGTTCTCCCCATATCTACCGTCGGTTGGTCGACGGGATGGCTGGACATATGCGGCTTTCCAGGGTTCGGGGCCCAGCGCTCGCAGCAGGGTGGCAGGATGAAAGGTACCTGCCCCGACTTCCATGTCATAGGGCTGCATGACGACACATCCCTGTGAGGCCCAGTAGGTATTAAGGGCGGCGATGATATCTTGAAAATACATGATAACTATTTATATGTTGAACCGTGCGTATACAATGGTTGTTTGTCTTTCTTTCTGACAACAATTGAAACGATCTATTTATGTGAAAGAGACGTCAGTGGAGCTTCGCAATTTTTTTCATGTCGATGGATAAAGCATTTTTCTGTATGCTGCAATAATCTGACACCTGAATTGAACGACTTTCATTCCGCCACAATATGCAGGTTTTGTGCTGTTTCAATGTAGTTAAGCCTGCATGGGAAAGCGCAAGGCCTGCTGGTTGGGGTGAAGCGCTCAATTTAGGTGACAGTCTACCACAGTGAACCAAGAGGGTAAATATCTTTTCACAGTTCAAAGAGAAGGAGCGAACCAAGAGTGTTGCCGCCGATTAAACTGTTGCAATCCATTTTTGCCCGTCCGAAAACCATAGCTGTTGTTGGCATTTCTCCTAAAAAACATCGACCCAGTCATCAGGTTGCGCGTTATCTAT
>CAZURY010000396.1:0-2663 GCA_964623145.1 uncultured Desulfobulbus sp.
AGACAGGACTTTAGAATTTTTTCAATTCGATGCTGGTTGTATCCTCGTAAACGCCATATTCTTGCAAGATTGAGAGCGTTTTTTGCAATTGTCCCAATGTCTTCTTCCTGGATGCCGACCTGGACAAGCGAAGTAGGACAGTTGACAGTGTCAAACCAGTTTTTTAAGGCATTGCAGGTCATCTTTGCCTGTTGTAAGACAGTTGCTTTACCGGTAATGGCTTGTGGAAATACACGCCTGCCAAGCAGGGCGATACGCTCAGGATTTTTTTGGGCAAACCAGGAGAGCCATCCGGGAATGATAATGGACAGACCAGCGCCGTGGGCAATATCATACAGGGCGCTCAGAGAGTGTTCGATCATATGCATGGGAAAGCCAACCCTGCCGAGTCCGGCAGCTGTCAGGCCATTTAAAGCCAGAGTTGCCGTCCACATCAGGTCTGCTCTGGCATTGTAATCATCAGGTTTTTTCAGGCAGCGATTGCAGGCATCCATGCTGTTTTCAATCAATCCCTCCATCAATCTGTCCTGAACCGGAGTGGCCGGGTCTTCCGCAGTCATATAAAATTCCAGAACATGAGAGATGGCGTCGACTGCGCCATAGGCTGTATAGTCAGCGGGCACCGTGCAGGTAACTTCCGGATCAAGAATAGAGGTTTTTGGATAGAGCCGTTTGTTGCCAAAGCCGAATTTTTCCCGGGTTTCTTCATTGGTGATGACCATGCCTGAATTCATCTCCGATCCGGCTGCGGCAATGGTCAGTACGGTGGTTATCGGCAGTGTTTTTTTAATGCTTTTCTTGCCGGTAAAAAATTTCCAGACATCGTGGTTGACGACTGCCCCGGCGCTAATCGCCTTGGCGCTGTCAATTACTGAGCCGCCGCCCACGGCAACAATGACATCACAACCCTGGTCCTTGGCTTTTTTAATGCCGGCCCGCACATGATCAAGGGTCGGATTGGAGCGTACTCCACCATGTTCGGTTATCTGTATTCCTGCAGCTGCAAGGGCATTGATCACCTGATCATATACGCCATGTTTCCTGATGCTTGTTTTTCCGTAAATCATCAGTGCACGCTTTCCCCAGGCAGCGCTTTCATCGCCGATTTTACAAATGGTATTTCGGCCAAAGAGAATTTTTGTCGGGTTGTGAAAAACGAAATTTTGCATAGTCAGGCTCAGGAGTAGAGGAACAAATTAAACAGGTACCCGGGAACTTAAGGCTCAGGGATTGTTCAGCAGGTGTTTTTCTTTACGTTTTTTTTGTATTTTGTCAAAAAAACGGTAGGTAAGCAGATAAGTGATTATCCCGCAAGGTATGGCAAGAACCAAGCCGCCGGTGAGAAGGACAAGAGCGGCATCCATACTTAGTTGACTAATTGTATGCAGACTGTCAAGCATTCCCTCATGCAGGAGCATATCCAGAATTGATTTGAGCCTGGTCCAGGTCAGACGTCCCGGAAAAAAACAGTTACCTATACGCCAGGCAAGCCAGTACTGTGGCAGAAACGTCATCGGATTGCTTATAATGGTAGCGATGATGATTGCTGCAATGGTATTGACACGGAGAACCAGTGTTATACCGACAATAATGACAGTGTGCAAAGGAAGAGTGGGAGTAATGGCAACTGCCGCGCCGATGGCTGATCCCATGGCCAGGGAATAAGGTGAACCCTGCAAACGTTTCAGGCGGACAAAATAGTATTTCGCTGTCCGGCGAAAATCCCATTTCACGGTGCCGTACCTTGCAGCTCATGATGTCCGACTCCATTGAACACTCTATCAATCAATGGTATGCGTATGATTTTCAATAGCATTGGCCAGCCGAATAAAGTCTTGTATTTCAAGTTGTTCTGCACGAATGGAAGGTGAAATGTCGCAGGAAACTATGAGCATCTTCAGTTGTTCTTTGTCCATGGAAAAATTTCCACATTGCAGAGCGTTAACAAGGGTTTTCCTGCGCTTGCCAAAAGCGGCGCTCACAACTTTTCGTAACGTGTTTGCGTGAAACTTGTCAAGTCTTTCAACCCGTTCCGGGGTAGGGAAGAAGTGTAAACGCACCACCACAGAGTCAACCTTGGGCCTGGGATGGAATTCCTCGGGCTTGACCCGCATCAGCATCCTGATGTCGGCGCAGCTTGCCATCAGGACCGTCGGTACTCCGTATTCCTTGGTTCCCGGCCGGGCCATCAGTCGCAGCGCCACCTCTTTCTGTAACATTATGACGGCGCTTTTAATTAACTGCGAGTGGACAAACAATTTAAATAAGAAAGGCGTGGAAATAGAGTAGGGGAGGTTGGCTACAAATGTTATCCTGCCGCCGGTCTCACGAGCCAGTTGCTCAAAGTCTGTCTGTAAAATATCCTGATGCCGCAACTCCACGTTTTCCGGCAGGTCCTGCTGTTCCCTGTGCAGACGGATAATGCCTGAGTCAGCCTCAATGCCGATGATACGTTGTGCCGCCGCTGCAAGAGGCATGGTTAATGCGCCCAGGCCAACGCCCACTTCTGTTATGATATCGCTTTGTTCAATCTCGGCCAGTTGAACAATACGTTCAGCCGTATGTCGGTGGACCAGAAAATTCTGCCCCAGTTTTTTTTTGGGCGCCAGCTTCCCGCAGTTTAACAGGTGTTTTGTTGAATTTCGGCTCATGATAAAGGGTTG
>CAZURY010000397.1:0-2661 GCA_964623145.1 uncultured Desulfobulbus sp.
GTAAAAATAATCCTATTGAACATGGGTAATATCGAAATATTCAGGAATGCGAAGGGTAAAAAGAGTATCAGGCAATATATTTTTGGGATAAAATTTATCAAAATTCAGCTCAATGATACCGGGCATCTCATCACTCTTGATCCGCAATTGGGCCGGAAGAAAAAAAAGATCCGGTCCGGTCTGATACTTCGCATAGTGAATATCGAAAATCACCTTTTCATCTTGATCCATGATGATTTGCCGCATAGGTTGACCACTCTCTTCATCAGTCTCGACTAGATATTTCATACCGGCAAAGCCCGGAAACATAAACCAATAGCTTTTCCCGGTGTCACTCTCACGGATATCCACTTCTTTGACGGCTGTGTCTGGAAGTTGTGCCGTTAACATTGAATAAAGGACGGAAAACGGGACACCAGCCGGGATATAGTTTTGCACAAAAGTGGAATTAACGGATCCCGTATACCCCCTGCCCTGACGATTATCAATAAAAGTGAAAGACTGTCTACCAACTGTCAGTATAAAAAACGGCCGCCCCAGCGGGTCTAACCCGTTGAGTCGAAACCTCCCCTGGTCTGTTGCCTGTAATGTACCCGTAAAATTCCTCCTTCCACCATATCCGGACCAGGTAATAGTCACATCCGCATCAAAACAATCGACCTTTTTTCGTTGTTGAAGGATTTTAAGGATTTTTTCGGCATTGACTTGCCTGTCGCCATAAAGAGGAACGGTTACAGGTATTTTTCGAGCGCAGCCTGTCGGTAGAATGACGAGAATAAATGCGGTCAGTAAAACGGAAAACCGATTACTTTTTTTTCTGATTTTCAATAATGCGAATTTTCTTTTCAACACCAGCCTTGTCACCATCCTCTGTGTATTTTTTCAGGGCCTGACGATAGGCCTGCAATGCTTTTTTCTGTTTCCCGGACTCCAGATACACATCACCAAGATGGTCTAAAATCGCGGGATCATCAGAAGCAAGCTTTACCGCCTGCAACAATTCTCTCTCTGCTTCCTGCAAACGGCCAAGGCGATAGTATATCCAACCAAGACTGTCACGAATGTAGCCATTTTTCGGCTTCAGCTGTACGGCACGCCGGATGTAATCCAGGGCCTTGTCAAGATGTTCCCGGCGCTCCGCCCAGGTATATCCTACATAATTGAGCGCTGCTGCATGCTCGGGCCGTAACGCTATAACCTTCTGCATAACCTGCATGGCCTTCTGCTGATCCCCGGTCTGGTCAAGAAACAAACCATACTCGTACAGCAGACTCTCATTGTTCGGATACATGGTCAATACACGATCAAATGTCCTGGCTCCCAGATTTGTTTTTCCCTGAATCTGATACAGCCTGGCCAATAATGCATAAAGATCAGCATTGTGAATTTCATTGTTCTGCGTAAGAGCCTTTTCCAAAACAGTAACTGCTTCATCAGATCGATGCAGTACCCGAAGTAGACGAACCCGCAGAAAAAGACTGTCCTCATATTCTTTAGCGCTCTGTGGTATCCGCCTCAGCTGAAAAAGGGCTTTTTCATATTTTTTCAACTGAAATGAAAGAATAGCGAGCATGTAGCGTGCCTGGGGCAAATTCTCCCGTACGACTACCTGCTGTAAAATTTCCGCTGCCTTTTCATATTTTTTGCGACGGGCATAGACCTTGGCCATGGTCATCTCTATTTTTCCCGGATCATAGGAAACACTTTTCAATCGATCCAGTTCGCCCAGGGCTTTTTTCTCTTTTTTCTGCAGGAGGTAGACATGGACAAGCGCCATTCCTGCCTCTTCATTATCGGGTTCCCGTAAAACAATTTTTTTGTACAGTCTCTGAGCCTTCGTATACTCTTTCTGCTGGAGATAAAAATCTCCCAATTCCATTTCCAGTTCAGTCGACCAATTAATGGTCAATGCCTTTCTATAATGCTTCAGCGCCCTATCGACTTTCTTCTGATCAACAAAAATACGGGCAAGCAATACATGGGCAGGATAATTCTCCGGAGAAATGGCCAGAACCTGTTGTAAGACATCAATTGCCTTGTCTAACTGCCGGCGGGAGATATGCAGTTCACTTAAAAAGAGCAGCGATTGGGTTTCATGAGGATTTTTCCGGTGAATGAGCCGGTATTGGGAAATCGCCTGATCAAAGGCATGGCGCCGAATAAAGATTTTTGCCAACAGCATCCTGGCGCCGGTTTCATCCGGATTCTTTTGGAGGTAGCCCTCAAGCACAGCTATGGCTTCATCGTCTTGTTGCAGACGAAGATAAATAAGCGGCAGCTTTTTTACAATATAATCCGCCTGCTGATCACAGATAAGCGCCTTTTCATAGGCCTCAAGCGCTTCATTAAAATGAGCCGTTAATTCAGCATATCGGCCCCAGAGAAAATAAAAATAACTGCATTCGGTATCAGCCTGCTCAGCGGCAAAAGGCTCTGGCTGCGTAAAAGGTGCAGGTGCCGCAACAGGAACGTCGGCGGCGGTGATCGGTTTGTTCTGAGTGCAGCCGGCCGTCAGAAAAATCAAGCACAGGACTGCAAAGAGCAAACCATCAGTTGTCGCAGTAACAAGTTTCAACGGATTATCCAAAGTTTTTCCAGCCGGGCATGACTCTACCAATTTTCAACTTACAACCACAAGAAAATATGAACAGGTGACTTACA
>CAZURY010000398.1:0-2636 GCA_964623145.1 uncultured Desulfobulbus sp.
CTTATGGACACTCAACCGGAAGCGGAAAAAAACATACTTGAGCTTGCCACCTTTTATGTCGGCAATGCTCTGTGCGGCATGGATATATTGAAAGTGCAGGAGATTAACAAACTCATGGAAATGACCAAGGTGCCGCAGGCGCCTGATTATGTCACCGGCATTCTCAATCTGCGCGGTCAGATCGTCACCATTGTCGATCTCGGCAAAAAACTCGGTCTTGGCGAAACAGACCTGGATAATGATCCGCGCAATATTATCGTTAATGCCCCTGGCGAACATATCGGCCTGCTTGTTCTTAAAATCAGTGATGTTGTTATGGCTAATCCGGATCGTATTGAATCCGCGCCTGCAAATATGAGCGGCATCCAGGGAAAATTCTTCACCGGTGTCTACAAAACGGAAGACAAGCTGATCGGTATTCTCAATGTTGATGAGGTCTTGAAAATTGATAAGGAAGGTCATCACGCAAGAACCGGTAATTTTGACAATTAATGTCTGTCCAGGAAGAGGATTTTTACCTAACCCTGCTGTGCAGGAACCAAAAAGGTATCCTGGTTCCACCACGCCATGGGCGTGGTGGAACCAGTGAGCCTGGGGCGAAATGAAAATCGCTCAGGTTGTAAGTTCTCTTCATATTTTTTTCTTTTTAAGGTAATAATGTTAGCTAAAAAAATAAAAGTCCTGGTCGTTGACGATACCATCGTCTACCGTAAGGCCGTCAGTGATGTTTTACAGGAAATCCCCGGAGTTGAAGTGGTCGGTGTTGCCCATAACGGAAAAATTGCCCTGTCAAAGGTGAAAACACTCAAACCCGATCTTCTAACGCTTGATATAGAGATGCCGGAGATGAACGGTATAGAAGTCCTTGAGCATCTCCGTAAAGAAGCTCCGACCGTCTCCGCCATTATGGTTTCCACCCTCACCGCCGAAGGTGGCCACATGACCATGAAGGCTCTGGAACTCGGCGCCTATGATTTTCTCCTCAAACCCAGCACCACAAATATAGTTGACAGCAAAAAACAATTACGAACGCTGCTCACTCCACTGATCAAGGCCTTTCAAACAGGCAGAACAACCGTTGGTTCCATGGGTGGACGAGCACGGACTGTTAGAGCAAGGCCGGTACAACAAGGCTCCCGATCGCAGAAAACCGGTCCCTCTGTGGCCACTCAACAACGAAGATCCGTCCGTCGAGGCAAATCGGAAATCGTTGCCATAGGTATTTCCACCGGCGGTCCCAATGCCTTGAGCCGGATGATGCCTATGCTGCCGGGTGATCTCGGCGTCCCTGTTG
This sequence comes from uncultured Desulfobulbus sp., assembly GCA_964623145.1. Taxonomy (GTDB): domain Bacteria; phylum Desulfobacterota; class Desulfobulbia; order Desulfobulbales; family Desulfobulbaceae; genus DRLX01. The sequence goes on from CAZURY010000398.1 coordinate 1,295, forward strand.
TTCTGGTTCAGCATATGCCACCGGTCTTTACAAAGTCTCTGGCGGCAAGTCTTGATGCCAAATGTGCGCTAACCGTCAAGGAAGCGGAAGAAGGAGAACCAATTATGGCCAATGTTGCTTATATTGCCCCCGGTGGAAAACAGATGAAACTTGTGGCTTCAACCGATGGTCGAAACCGGCTGATCAAGATCACAAACGATCCACCGGAAAACTCCTGCCGTCCCTCGGTCGACTATCTGTTCCGATCGGTTGCCGACTACTATGTGGGAAGAACCACGGCAGTCATTATGACGGGAATGGGATCCGACGGAACCAAAGGGCTGGACATCCTCAAAAAAAAAGCTGCCATAGTCATCGGCCAGGACCAGGCCTCATGTGTTGTCTATGGAATGCCCAAAACACCGGCTGAAAAAGGACTCGTTGACGTGGTTGCGCCGCTGGACAGAATTGCCTCGGAAATAGTCAAAACGGTCAAAGGGTAACACGGTCGGCGGTTATGATTAAAATCACCCCCGAAGAACTCAAACTCATCACCGGCTATATCCATGATATTTCCGGAATTCACCTTGACGCCTCAAAAAAGTACCTCCTGGAGACCCGGCTTTCCGTTATTGCCGAGGAACATGGTTGTAGTAATTACCGGGAACTGCACCAAAAGGCGAAACGAGATGCCCGTAAAGTCATTGAAAAACAGATAATTGATGCCATCTCCACCAATGAAACACTGTTTTTCCGGGATAACGGTCCCTTTGAACTGCTTCGCCATAAGATTCTGCCTGAGCTGATTGATGCCCGGGCGCCTAAATCTCCACGACTGAAAACCCCAATCCGCATCTGGAGCGCTGCATCATCCACGGGCCAGGAAGTGTATTCCATTGCCATTGTCTTAAAAGAACTGCTGGGAGATACCTCAAAGTATAATATCAAGCTCCTGGGGACCGATATTTCCGATGCTGCCGTCAGACAGGCGAGCATTGGCAAGTATAATAAGTTTGAAATAGAACGGGGATTGTCCAGAGACAAACTCAATAAATATTTTACCCTTGCAGGCGGATTCTGGAAAATCAAGGACGAAATCAGGATAATGGCCAATTTTCGCAAGCTCAACCTCATGCTGCCCTTTGCAGGCCTGGGTAAATTTGATATTGTCTTCTGTCGAAATGTGGCTATTTATTTTACCTTGGAAGATCGAAAAAAATTATTTAATAAAATTGCTGATATTCTTGAACCCGACGGCTATCTTATTATAGGTTCAACGGAATCATTGACCGGTATCTGTCCACGCTTTACGCCCAAAAGACATTTACGTTCCATTTACTACCAGCTTAAATAAGAGGCGGAT
>CAZURY010000399.1:0-2634 GCA_964623145.1 uncultured Desulfobulbus sp.
AGAATTATAATCATTGGAGTATGACAATGAGTCAGCAACAGTCAAAATCAACCGCCGGACGCAAGACAAAGACGGACGCACCGGTCAAAGCCAAGGATGGGGTAAAGCAGAAATTTGATCTTAATGATCCCCAGTGGTATCTGAACCGCGAACTTACCTGGCTGGAATTTAACCGCAGAGTCCTGCACGAAGGACAGGATGAGCGAACACCGCTTCTCGAACGGATCATGTTTCTCTCCATTGTCGGCTCCAATCTTGATGAATTTTTTATGAAACGCATAGGCGGCCTCAAGCAGCAGGTTGGCGCCGGCGTCAAGAAGCTTACCGTCGATGGTCGAACACCCGGACGGCAGATAACCGAGTGTTACGAGGTCGTTCGCGACCTGCTGGCTCAACAGCAGACGCTTGAAGAATTATTGTTCCGCCTGCTCGCCAAGAAAAATATTCGCATCGTCAAATACCTGCAACTGACAAAAAATCAACAGGATGAAGTTGATAGATATTTTCTTGAAAATATCTATCCGTTACTCACCCCCCAGGGCATGGACCCTGCCCATCCTTTTCCGTTTATTTCCAACCTGTCCTTGAATCTTCTTGTTGCCACCAGGTTCAAGGATGATGAACATGTATATCTAAATCGGATCAAGGTGCCTACGGGGATTGGTATTCCGCGTTTTATTCGAATCGGCAAAGCGCAATTGTATGTGCGTTTTGAAGACGTCATTGCCAATAATCTGTCGGCAATTTTTCCGGATATGCTTATCGAGAGCTGTGAATTATTCCGGGTGACCAGAAATGCGATTACGGAAAAAACCCTGGACCAGGCCAATGATCTTCTCTCCATGATTGAAACAGCCCTGCGCGATCGAAAATTTGCTGAAATTGTCCGCCTTGAGGTCGGATCCTGCATGGCGCCTGCCCATCGCGGCATGCTGGCTGCAGAACTTGGCATCGATGAAGAGCGGGATGTGTTCGCTGTTGATGGTATCATGGCCAAACGGGATCTGTTTCAAATTGCCTCCATAGACAGGCCGGACCTCCATTATCCGCCACATCAACCCTTTGATCATTATCGACTTGCCGGTGATTCGCCAAACATTTTTCACCTCATTCGCGAAGAGGGGGCAATCCTGCTGCAGCACCCCTATGAATCTTTTCAATCCTCTGTGGAGCGATTTTTAAAGGAAGCCAGCACTGATCCCAAGGTACTGGCCATCAAGATGACCTTGTATCGGACCTCTTCGGATTCGCGAGTTATTCAATATCTCCTTGATGCAGCTCAAAACGGTAAACAGGTTGCCGTGGTTGTTGAACTCAAAGCACGCTTCGATGAATCGGCCAATATCCACTGGGCAGGCTATCTGGAGCAGGCGGGTGTTCATGTCACATATGGGGTTGTCGGCCTGAAAACGCACTCCAAGGTTGTCTTTGTTATTCGCCGGGATTTTAACGGATTAAAACGATACGCCCATATAGGCACAGGCAATTATCATGCAGGCACAGCCCGTATTTACAGTGATCTTGGCCTGCTGACCTGTGATGCCGATATAGGGAAGGATTTAACAGAACTTTTCAATTACCTTACCATGGGATATGCGCCGGCCCGTAAGTATAAAAAACTTTTACCCTCGCCCAAAATATTAAAGAAGGGATTGCTCGCCAAAATAGATCGGGAAATTGCCAACCAGGCAAAAGGAAAGGAGAGCCTTATTCAATTTAAGACAAATGCCCTTGAGGATAAAGATATCACCAAGGCCCTGTATAAGGCATCTCAGGCAGGAGTACATATCGATCTTATTGTCCGGGACACCTGTAGATTGCGTCCGGGAATTACCGGTCTGTCGGACAATATACGCATTGTTTCCATTGTCGGTCGCTTTCTGGAACACAGTCGCATCTATTACTTTAAAAACGGCGGTAACGAGGAATATTTTATCGGTTCTGCCGATATTATGAAACGCAACCTCGAAGACCGGGTTGAAGTGGTCACCCCTGTTGAGCCTCGCCCCCTGCAAAAGGAATTACGTAAAATTCTTGATGTACAACTCAATGATCACCGCAGCGCCTGGGAGATGCAGGCAAACGGCGAGTATATTCAGTTGCAGCCGTCCGGAAAAAACGACCAGCGCAGCTCTCAGGAACAACTTATTGAACTTGCTGCCAAACGACTGGCTGAGGCACGCCGGTTGTCAAAGAAGAAACGAAAGAAAAAAATCGCCAAACGGAAAAATAAATAGCGCTTTTCTGTCCGTGAGAAAACGAATACGGATCGACATTGACTATCGGCGTGACTGCTGATGGGGTTTTAAAGACGTGCGGGCACGTCTCCGGGAAATACAATCGGGCGAGGTTTTTTGTTTTCTCTGCGACCAGACAATGGCCGGGAGAATCGAACCGATTATCCGTCAGGGTAATGGCGATATTGTGGAAAAGGATATTCGCTCTTACGGGGTTGTTTTTCTTGTCCGCAGGAAATGATGGCGTCGTAAAAATTTCGATCGACAGCAAAGTGTGTGCCGGGACGATTCACAACATACTACCTGTATAAGCATACATGCAAAATAATCTATAATATTTGAACATAGGCATCAAGGTTGAATCGTATCGGGTTTACAAGGCGTCCGTTGTTAAAAT
>CAZURY010000400.1:0-2633 GCA_964623145.1 uncultured Desulfobulbus sp.
GCCACAGGACACACTTTGCTGTCGATCGAAGTTTTTAAGACGCCATCATTGTCGGTTGTTCAACTCATTCATTCTGCCTTCAGCTTCTAGCAGAGGAACAAGTTCCTGATAAATGTGTGTGTCAGCAGGAAGATGCCGGTGAAGGACCAATAATACTTGCGTTAATTCACGTTTCTTTCCATCTGTCCGGAACCTGTCGGCCATCTCCATAAAAACTCCCTCCCGATCACTGGTCATCCTGCCTACATCTTTCCATAACTGCTCTATGTTATCTCCTCTATTTCCTCGAACCAGGGCAATCAAACTGGATGAGAGAATCTTGCGGGTTGAATCACGCTCGTGCCGGACATCAGGATCATCCGGAACGAGTTCAAGGTACAGGGAAAAATAATCAAGCGCCTTGCCGGGACGGCCCATTCGTTTATGAAGACGGGCCGCCTGCAGAATGAGATCAGCATTGATTGGATCGACCTTGAGCTGACGCTCAACATGAATAAGGGTCATGGCGATATTTCCCTTATACAAATAGTAGTTCGCCAACCATGTATTGGCCTGGATGTCATCCGGGTCCAGCGCCACCAGTTGCTGCCAATAATCAGCAGCCTTCCCTGTATTTTTAAGCTGGGTTTCAGTGCGGGCCAGCAGCTTGATGAGCTGCGTATCGTCAGGATGTTCGGTTATGGCTTGTTCCAGAAGATCCCGTGTCTTTTCAGGTTTTCCCAATTCCAGGGCAAGCGCCCCGGTCCTCTGTAACAACCTGCGGTCTCCAGGCATTCTCAACAACAAGAGCTCCAGAAGAGGTAATTGTGCCTCCTTGTTACCCTGATAACCCAAGGCATCAATCAATCCCCTTAAAGCTCGAACGGCATCCGGACTCTCCGGGTTACTTCCATACAGTTCGCCATATTGCCGCACCGCCTGCTCAACACGTCCTTCATGCAGTGAGACTCCGGCTCTGGCCAGGATATATTTACGATTATCGGAATCATGAAGAAGAAGAGTGTCCAATTCTTTACCAGCCTGTCGCCAACGCTTTTCCTGGATAAGAATTGAGGCATATTCCCATCTCGCTTCATCAATATTGGATTTTTTCTGCAATAAAAGCTCGTACTGCACCAGCGCCTGGCCTGATTTACCCTTTCTGTACAATGCCCGGGCCTGGTCCCAGTCAATCTTCCACTGCGGTATATTCTTATTATTTGTGTAGTAGATATCATGGTCCGGCACAGCTCCTGATCCACCGCCTGTCGCAACAGGACCAGCAACACCTGTTCCATAGGGAACAACCGTATGAATAGTCAGCACAAGGGCTGGTATAACGAAAAAACGAAAAGCACTCACAAAGGACTCTGGAAAAAATTCAGGGGAAACCTATTTTGAGGAATAAAAATCTGCAATGGTTTGGGTGACAAAATCAAGCTGTTCAAAAGTGAGATCCGGATAAATAGGCAAGGCGAGAGATTCACGTGCCGCCTTCTCGGAAACGGGAAAGACCAGGTTGTTATATTGACTGACACATTCCTGCTGATGCAGACAGCGCGGGTAATAGACCTCACAGCCGACACCATGATCAAGTAGATACGATTGCAGTTCATCACGATCTGGAACACGGATAACAAACTGATTATAAATATGATGGGTCCGGCCGTCAGCGCCGGGACGGTCGGTAAACTGTTCAATCGGCAATCTGACGGTTTTTTCCGCCAATCCCTTATCAGCAAACAACTCTCGGTATATCATGCTGTTTTTACGACGCTTGTGATGCCAGGAATCAAGGTGCCGCAGCTTTAAATCAAGGATAACAGCCTGGACCGGATCAAGCCTGAAATTACCGCCCACCCGGGGATGAAAATATTTTGGACTCGCGCCATGATTTCTGCATGAGCGCAGAACATCGACAAACTTTGCATCACTGGTGGTCACCAGGCCACCATCACCGATACCACCAAGATTTTTACTGGGAAAAAAAGAAAAACAACCTGTAAGTCCCATGCTTCCGGCTTTTTTCCAGGAAGTATTGCCCTGGTCATCCATAACAGGACAACAGGCCCCTATTGCCTGGGCGGCATCTTCGACAATCGGTAGGTCAAACTTTTCTGCAATCTTGAGGATGCGTTCCATGTCTGCGCATTGCCCGAAAAGATGCACAGGGAGTATTGCCCGTATCCGGTTTCCCTTCTGCTTTTGAAGGTACAGTGTCTCTTCAAGGGCCTCGGGATCCATATTAAAGCTTTCTTCTTCAATATCAACGAATACCGGTGAAGCGCCAACCCGTAAAACAGCCCCCATGGTGGCAAAAAAAGAATACGGTGTTGTTATGACCTTATCTCCGGGTCCAATTTCCATGGCCATTAATGTCATAACCAGCGCATCGGTTCCGCTGGAAACACCAATCCCGAAACCAACCTGACAGTAAGCGGCTACGCGTTCTTCAAAAGATTGAACCTCCGGACCGAGAATGTAACGGGTGGAATCTATCACCCGGGTTACAGCCTCAATAATTTCACTGCGTAACGATTGTATCTGTGGACCAAGATCAAGGAGTGGTACGTTCATTCTTTCTCAATATTGTTAAAAAAGTTTCGATATCTCTGATACAGGGGTAATGCAACCAAAATCATGGATTGCATCCC
>CAZURY010000401.1:0-2618 GCA_964623145.1 uncultured Desulfobulbus sp.
CGGTTTACTATCTCACCGACATCATCCGACAAGGTCGCAACCTTGCTGATTCGCTGCAACTGTTCAAGCATGAGTTGCTGTCGTATTGTATCATAGCGCCGCCATTGGGTAAGAGGTGTAAGCAGGCGGGCTGCAATCTGTGGGTTCATGGGATCAAGAGCAAGCACCTGATTGGCAAGAAACCGGTAGCCGGAGCCGTCTTTGGCGTGAAACTGCCAGTGATTTGCCGAACAGAAGGCAACAAGTAATGCACGCACCTTGTTGGGGTTTTTCATGGAAAAGGCCGGATGGCCGGTCAGCTCCTTGACCCGTTCAAGGGTTCCGGGCAGGCAGCAGGTGGCCTGCAGTGTCAGCCACTTGTCGACAACCAGTGGATCCCTGTGCCACTTTTCATAAAAATCAGCGAGCAGCTTGTCCCCAAGGTTGCGATCACAGTTTACAACTCCATGGAGCGCTGCCAGCGTATCCGTCATGTTGTCGCTGTTACGATATTGTTCTTCTCCGGCACGAAGCAGCTCCCCATCAAGCTTTCCGGCAGGCTCCCCTGCAAGTAAATAGGCAAGAATTACGTTTCTCAGACTTCTTCGTCCCGCCTCTGCTGCCGTATAGATATAGGTTTCTTCCGTATCGAGTTGGTAATATTGCTCCCAAAGGAGATCACGATGATGCAGGGAGAGTTGGCTGCGCATCCTTTGCCGAGTAAAAAAAATCGCCTCCGGATCAATGGTAGATAACTGCTCACCAATCCAGTTCTCGCTCGGCAGAGTCAATGCCTGGGCCAGAAAGGCCGGGTCGGAATGCTCATCGCTCAGGAGTCGGTCAAAGGCATGGTTAAACGAGTCAGGAACCGAGAAAGTTTTTTTATTAAAGGTGGAAATACCAGCCAGGAGAACCTTCATGGCAAGCTGCTGGCCGGCATCCCAACGATTAAACGGATCAGTATCATTGGCCGCCAGAAAGGCAAGCTCATACTCACTGCGCTCCATATCGACCTTGACCGGCGCGGAAAAATTCCGCAGTATGGAACAAACCGGCTGTTCCTTGATTTGGTCAAAGAAAAAATCCTGCTCCTCATCCTGCAGAATAAGGGTCTGTTCAAGAATTGTTTTACCCTGCCCGGAAAGCAGGGCCACGTTTACCGGCATGAAAAACGGTTTTTTGTGTTCCTGGCCGGGAGTCGGCGGGCAGGTTTGTTTGATATGCAGAAGAAATTTCTGCTCTGATGTATCGTAGCTGGTCGTGATCGTCAGTTTCGGGGTGCCGGCCTGGGAATACCAGCGTTTAAAACGACTCAAATCAAAGCCGGTGGCATCTTCCATGGCCTGGACAAAATCATCACAGGTCACGGCCTGGCCATCATGACGTTTAAAATAAAGATCCATGCCCTTGCGGAATCCCTGCGCCCCAAGCAGCGTATGGATCATGCGGATCACCTCGGCCCCTTTGTTATAGACGGTCAGGGTATAGAAATTATTAATCTCAACAAAAGAATCCGGCCTGACCGGATGGGCCATGGGCCCGGCATCCTCACGAAACTGAAAAGAACGAATGACATTGACATCGTGGATGCGCTTAACCGGCCGGGACGTCATGTCGGCGGTAAACTCCTGATCACGAAAAACAGTTAATCCCTCCTTGAGGCTGAGCTGAAACCAGTCACGGCAGGTAATTCGGTTCCCGGTCCAGTTGTGAAAATACTCATGGGCAATGACACCTTCTATTCCTTCATAATCCGTATCGGTGGCGGTTTCCGGACGGGCCAGTACATATTTGGAATTAAAAACATTCAATCCCTTGTTCTCCATGGCGCCCATGTTAAAATCATCCACTGCCACAATCATGTATCGATCAAGATCATACTCACGACCGAATCGTTCCTCATCCCAGCGCATTGCCTTTTTCAGAGATTCCATGGCATGGGCGCATTTTTTCTTATTACGCTCCTCCACATAGATATAAAGATCAACCCGGCGGCCGGACATGGTGATGAACCGGTCCTGAATGGCAACCAGATCACCGGCCACAAGGGCAAAGAGGTAGGATGGTTTTTTAAATGGATCATGCCAGCGTACATAATGACGGCCATTCTCAAGCTCACCCTCTTCAACAAGATTTCCATTGGACAGCAACACCGGACACTCGCCTTTATCGGCAATAATGGTCGTGGTAAACACCGCCATTACATCAGGACGATCGGGATAACAGGTGATTTTTCTAAAACTTTCAGCCTCACACTGAGTGCAGTAATTTCCTGACGAGCGATACAGGCCTTCCAAGGCCGTATTTGCCTCCGGATTGATTCTATTAATCACCTGTAGTTCAAAACGCTCAGGTACGTCATCTATGCGGAGCAGGTCGTCCGTAAAGGAGTACCTGGAAATTGGAAGATTCTCACCGTTTAGACGAACGGATAATAATTCCAGTTGCTCACCGGGCAAAATCAATGGGCCTGCTTCTTTGCCATTTGCCCGCATCTGCATGGTTGCCGTGACCAGGGTAGCTGAAGGATCAAGCTCAAAACGCAGGTCAATGGTATCAACAAGATAGGATGGTGGTCTATAATCCTTTCGATAAACTATTTTTTTTGCCATAGGAGAATGTTCTGTATGTTTGTAGAT
>CAZURY010000402.1:0-2606 GCA_964623145.1 uncultured Desulfobulbus sp.
ACACCTCCGAACCGGTGATAACCAGCCCGGCCCGATATTTTTTAAGCGGCAGAACACGGGTTATCGGTTCCCCGCTCCCGGCAATGGCTATTGCCTCCTGCACCAATGCCCGACTGCCGACCAGCGGTATTAAACGGCTTGCCGCCACCTGTTCTCCTTTGGCCACCGGGGTATTTGTCTGCAGGGTAGCGCACATAACATCACCCAGCAGGTTAAAGTTGAGCAATGACTCTTTGTTAATTTTCAACAAACCGTCACAGGACGCCCTGATGGCTACCTTGCCCTCCTCCACCTTGTTACTGTACTCGGTGCCCGGCCCGGCAAGCGCTGCCGCCATCAGACGAGCAGCCTCATTCTCATGTATCTCCTTATCACTGAGCTCAAGGACATAGATGTGTTCCTTGCCAAGACGCCGGAGATGTTCAACATCCTCTGTCCGTATGATATGGCCTTTCTTAAATGCGCAGCCCTTAAACTCATCTTTAACGATCTCGGTTATATCATGCGGCAGCACCATACCCACGGCCTGATCCACAGGAATACTTTTTTTCATTTGCCCGATTGCTCCAAGTTTTATCCCGCATTTTTCACAAACGGTCTGCTGCAACGCGTGAACGTACCGAATCTACGCCAATTCTCTTGAAAATTGTTTTCGACATACTGCAAGTATGCCTGCAAACAATTTCCTGCGCGAATGGGCGTATCTCCGGCACTTTCGCGCGTTTCGCAACGACCTTTGTAAAATATGCGGGCTATTGAAAATTATGTTAAAATTATGCATGATGGTTGGCAGGGGTTATACGCCCTTTCGCCGTCTCCGTCAATTACAGATCCGGGGAAGGCATGGAAAGCAACACATAATTATATCAATATTGCAACACGATAAACAAACCGACATCGAGCATACCCCATGATAAAACAGGAACTCCTTGATATTCTTGCCTGCCCGAAGTGCAAGGGACCGGTCCGGCTGAACACTGAAAAAAATGGCCTTATCTGTGAAGCCTGCAAACTTATGTATGAAATCCGCGATGATATCCCCATCATGCTCATTGACGAGGCCACACCTCTCACAAAAGAAAAGTCTTCCTGAACTGTCCCGGACGGATTATGGATTTTGATACCCTGCTTGCGATTCTCAAAACGCAGCTCTCCTATACCTTCCATAAGCTCAGCGGATACCACCTTGATCAGCGTTTTTACCTGATCCTCGGTTACGGCATTCTGGCCGTGGTAATAGACCTCATATTTGATCGTTTATTTCATCGGATTGCCAGCCGTACCCATTGGCAGGCGGATGAGCGAATCGTGCAGATTGTCCACAGACCCGTATGCTGGTCCTTTTTTCTGCTCGGCCTGATTCACGCCATCCGGCTTCATCCGCTGCCACCGTCGCCATGGGACCTCATTCTGCCCAATATCATCAAGACATTGATTCTTCTGGTCTGGTGGGTTTCCCTCATTCGGGAAATCACTGCCATGGATGAAACCAATATGGGATGGCTCCTGGACAAGATGGACAAGACCCACTTCTTTATGCTGAAAAACATCTCCCGTATTGTTATCCTGTTTACGGGAATACTGTGGGGACTTGTCATATGGAAGGTTAACCTTACCCCCCTTTTCGCATCAGCCGGTATTATCGGCATTGCCATTGCCCTTGCAGCCAGAGATACGCTGGCCAACTTTTTCGGCGGCATTGCCTTATTTGTCGATGCCGCCTACAAGGTCGGCGATTATATTATCTTAGACAGCGGAGAAAGGGGCGAGGTGGTGGAGGTGGGTATCCGGTCGACCAAGATCAAGACCAGGGACGATATCCTGATTACTGTGCCCAATTCCATCATGTCCACCACCAAAATTATCAACCAGTCAGCGCCGGAGCCCAGGTACAGGATCAGGATCGACGTGGGGGTTGCCTATGACAGCAACCTGCGCCTGGTTGAAAAAACTCTTCTGATGGTGGCGGAACAGAACCATGCCCTGGCGGAAAAGCCGCTCCCAAGGGTACGGGTACGAAGTTTTGGCGACTCGGCCATCAATTTTCAACTGCTGGTCTGGGTACAGGATCCGCGTCATCGGGGACGGGAAACCCATAACCTGCTGAAAATGATCCATAGCGCCTTTGGGGAACGGGGCATAGAGATCCCCTTTCCCAGAAGAGATATCTATCTTCAAGCAGAAAATGACAAAGGGGAGCAAATCGATACCCTGCATGACAACACCACTACGATTAGAGAGGAAACACCATGATGAAAAAACTTGACCTGGACGACAGCCGGGAATTCAGCCCCATGGGCATGAAAAGTATTGTCCTGCACGATTCGGAACATTTTAAGATCCTCAACTTTAACCTCAAGAAAGGACATGTCTTTCCCATTCATTCCCATGACCTGGACGGCCAGTTGAGTATCCTTGTCATTGAAGGAGAAGGAGCCTTTTTAGGGGATAACGAGGCAATTATACCAGCCAAAACAGGTGATATGCTTATCTCCGACATCAAGGAACCCCATGGTGTACGGGCAGATACCGATATGCGAATCATTGTCACCATTGCCCCGCCCATCTAAGCCCGCATATATCACGCCCCACACGCTCCATGCCCC
>CAZURY010000403.1:0-2600 GCA_964623145.1 uncultured Desulfobulbus sp.
GTTGCTGTTTGTCCGCTTTCGTTCCACTCAAGCAGACCTACAATGCTGGCTTGTGAACATAAAAAAAGGATGGCCCTGGGGCCATCCTTTGTATCCTGCGAAACTATGGCGCCTGAAATCAGCAGCCAAATGCTTTCTGCATATTGGGCACGGTTTGTTTTTTACGACTCATCATACCGGGAATCCACATTGAAGTGCCATCCAGTTTGGTATCAAATGCGCCTTCAACAATAGAAGGATCATCGGAAACAACAACCAGCTCGGTTCCCTCTTTTACAACGTCGGTAAGCATGAGCAGGATGGTATGATGTCCACCCTCGGCTTTCTGCTCTTTCATTGCATTAAGAAGGTCTTCACGTATATCGGCAACCTGATCCAAGGTAGCCAGCTCCAGCTGCCCGCAGCCAACCTTGTTGCCGTTCATATCAAAATCTTTATAATCACGGTTGAGCAGATCCCTTGCAGGCACGCCGTCAACAGAACTTTTTGCTTTGAGCATTTCCATAAACAGCTCATCGGTATCACTTACACCGGCAATCTCCTTCAACTCGGCCACAGCCTTCTTGTCTTCGTCGGTACAGGTGGGCGACTTAAAGTTTACGGTATCACTTAAGATAGCGGACAACATAAGTCCTGCAACCTTTCCGTCTACGCTGACACCGGCAATATCATACAGCTGTTTCAGGACGGTTCCCGTACAGCCGACAGGTTTAACACAGCAAAAAATAGGATTATTTGTTGTAACATCACCAATTTTATGGTGATCAACAATGGCAACCACGTTATTGGCATCCAGATTATCCGGGGCCTGATTCAGGTCACTGTGATCAACCAGGGCTATCGTTTTACCGGTTGCATCGGTCATGATTTCCGGCGCACTGACGCCAAAACGTTCTAAAACCGTTACGGTTTCAGGATTCATTTCACCCTGCATGGACGGAATCGCATCTTCACCCTGGGCCTTCAGCAATTCGGCATAGGCAATAGCGGCGGTTACAGAATCAGTATCCGGATTTTTGTGGCCAGTTACATAAACAGACATTGGTTACTCCTCCTTAAATCGGTTGTAATAGACTGCAGTGGGACGCGGTCATCCTTTCAACGGTAACTCGGGAAGCCCGATATTGAGTAAAACGTCAAAACTTTAGCTCGTTCATCCCTGAGCGTCAAGGAGAAAAAGATTAGAACTCCATTCAGATAAGTTAGCCTTAACAACATGTTAAAGAACAATGATTACTAAAAAAATAAACCTCTCTGAAAATATCTATTTTTCTTTTTCCATTCCTGCTGCTTTCTGCTAGAGTGAACACTATGTTATACGCTGAAATGTCATACTCTTTTCCCCTTGGCATACATTTCCAGCCGCCAACCGCCGATAATAATTATGGTACTGTCTGACAGGGGTAAGGGTTGCGGTAGACGGGATATGACGTAGACGGGAGGCGATTTCCGCACTCCTTACGCACAACAAAGAACAGGAAACACCGTGAACCCCTGTTTGTTCATGGTCGTTTTTTAAAGAAAGAATCTATGATCCATCTGGAACGACCCGAACCAGAACAAAACGGGCGGACAAAAAAAAGCTCCCTGGTCCCGATCATCCTGATCAGTCTTCTTCTCTGTACCGGACTCGCCGGCTTCTGGCTCTTCCTGGCCCCGTCCAGTCCCCTGCAACAAGGGGTGGACAATCAATATCAGGCAGAACAAGCCCATAAAAAACAAGACGCTCCCCAGTCCCCCTTTGTCGCAAAACCAAAGACAGCTCCCACCAGTGTTTCGATGGAAAACGCAGCCGAATCCACTGTAACGCAAAGACGAGATATCCCGGCCGAACAAATTTCCCTGGTAAAAACAAAACCAGAGGAAAAAGATGAGCGATGCAGAGAACTGGCCCGGCGGCTCCACGGATTTTTCAGCCTCCTGGACAATGAAGAATATATCCGCGGATTTCACCTGGGCACGCCAGCCCAACAATACTTTCTCGAATTGGCAAAGAAACTGCTGAGTAACCCCCCGGTTGTCTCCCGAGAAACGGATGACCTGTATACCATGTTAAAAAACATGGCACATTTTTTTCGGGTAATCGGCGGGCGGAACATCACCATCATCAAAACCATTCTTGACAGGGAACGAGACACCATTGAAGACGTGGCTGCGGACTTGTTTCAATGGACAACAGGGGAGCAATGCAACGATTCTGAATTTTCCTTTCATGCGCCGCTGGACAAACTGTATGAGTATGCAGGTTTTTTTCTAAACTCCATGGGCGGCCGCTCATACCTGTTTCGCAGGGATTCGCGTTCACGCCTGCTCGTGAGCTACTATGCTATCCTTCTTGTCAACCGCGCAAACGAGGAAGGGATGAATAAATACGGTATTGACCTCCGTCCTTTGATCCCGATGACTATCAGCGAGATAGAGGGGTCCAATCAATTGATTTATAAAGAGAAATACCTCGATTCCCTTTACGGACTCTTGGAAAAATATCCCAAAAAAAGAAAAATCAGTCATTTGGAACTGCCACACAGATCCAGGGTGAAATGGAAAGGAGCCGCCATTCCTGTTCAAAAAGCCGCCTCTCAATACCAAGGATAAACCAG
>CAZURY010000404.1:0-2599 GCA_964623145.1 uncultured Desulfobulbus sp.
TTCTATGGCTATGCATCATCCTCCCTGTTTCCAAGCAGGCGATCGAGAATTATTGAAGCAGCCGACCGTACGGACAGGTGGTTGTAATTGCCTGTTCCCTGTATCGGTGGCAGGCTGATGTTTACCCTGGAAAAAATTTCAGGGGCCAACCCCCAACCAGTGCCGAACAAGAGAAGAACAGGAAATCCCTGCGCAATTTTATGCCGCAGCTCCGGATACGCCATGGTTTCCGGTTGCCTGCCTGCACAGGTGGCGACAACCAGCACTTCCGTCCCCCATTTTTCCCGGGTTTCTGCAATAACCTCATCAAGTTCCGCCCGAATACGAATCAATGAAAGCGCATTGCCTCGATCCGGATTGGCGATCTTTCCATGTCCCTCCAGCCAGTGACTGATTATCTGCTCAGACAATTCACGTTGGCTGTCATAGGGCGTAACTACCCAGTATGTGTCTATGCCGAATGTTCGACATGCCCTGGCAATATCGTGCAGATCCAGATTGGTGACGGCGGAGCCGATCACCTCACCCTGTCGATTGACAACCGGCGCATGCACCAGAGCGACATCAACGTGCGGACAGGACATCATATTTTTTGTTTTTGTAACCGTTGAATGTCACCCAGCAGGCCGGCTTTGCTTAAAAGCTTCCTTTCAAGGGAGTCAAAAGTTACTTCGGCAAGGAGTTCCGGCCGCCGTTCCATGGTCAACCGAACTGATTCAACCAACCGATATGAAGCAATCTCTGCGTGATTACCACTCAACAATTCCGACGGAACCGGTAAATCCTCAAACACTCTTGGCCGGGTATATTGCGGATGCTTGAGCAACCCCCTGCTGAATGTATCGTTAGTTGCCGATTCCGAACACCCGAGCACTCCCGGAAGCAGCCGGGTAATGGAATCGACGAGCACCATGGCTGCCAACTCCCCACCGGTCAGTATATAGTCGCCAATGGATATTTCTTCGTCCACAAAAATCTCGGTAAACCGCTCATCCACACCTTCATATCGGCCACAGATCAGAATTAGCCGGCTATACCCGGCAAGACGAACAGCCTGACGCTGATCATAGGTCCTTCCCCTTGGCGACAACAGAACCACTCGGCCTGGTTCAGTCCCCTGAATATCAGCAAGACAGGCGGCAAGAGGTTCGGGTTTCATCACCATCCCCTCACCACCGCCAAAAGGCCGATCATCGGTCATCTTGTGCTTATCAACGGTATAATCCCGGATATTATGAAGATGAACAGCAATTTGTCCGGCAGCCAGCGCCCGCCGCAGGATACCTTCCTGCAATGGCGAGGTTACCAATTCCGGGAAGATGGTTACAATATCAAAGCGCATATGCCATAACAGGGGAACACAAACACCCTGTCAACCTATCCATTAATATCAATGAGACCGGGCGGCAGCTCAAGTACTACTTTGTCTTTGTCAATGGCTTTGATAAACGTGCCGACAATGGGCACCATGTATTCCTTGTCCTGATGCTGCACAATCAGCAGATCCTGCCCACCGGTGACCAGGATTCGACTGGAAACACCAAGCGATGCCCCTGATTCATCGACAAGCTGTTTGTTTTCGAGTTGATGCAGATAAAACTCATCTCCATGCAACTCAGGCAGATCTTCAACAGGCACATAAACTTCCTGCCCGGAGATATTTTCGGCAGCGGTTCGATCCCGACAGTCATTTAGTCTGACCAGTACCTGTTTACCATGCACCCTGGCTTTTTCAATCGTATATTCAACCAGTGGTTCTTTGTTGCCGGCAGAAAGATAGAGACGATTGTAGTCGGCGACAAACACTGCTGGATTGCCGGAATAAGGAAAAATCTTTACCTCACCGCCAATACCATGCGGTTTACTGATTTTCCCTACCAGGATGAAATCATCTTGCGCCCTGCCTGTCATCCCTATTCCAGGATTTCAAGACGTGAGCGCTTGCCTGAACGGGACGCCGCTGTTGCCAGTACCGTTCGCATAGCTCTGGCGGTTCGCCCCTGCTTGCCGATGACCTTACCCAGATCCTCCTTGGCTACCCTGAGTTCAATGGTGATGCTGTCATCCTCATCCCGACAGGTAACATCCACATCTTCAGGCTTGTCAACAAGCTTTTCGGCAATAAAGGTTATCAGTTCTTTCAATTACCCGGCCTCGATGGATGCCTCGGCATGCTTTTTCAACAGGCTTTTGACGGTGGTACTCGGCTGGGCGCCTTTTCCCATCCATTCCTCAAGTTTATCCGTATCAACTTTAATTGCAGCCGGCTCCTGCATGGGATCATAGGTGCCGATAATATCCAGAAATTTACCATCTCGGGGCGAGTGACTGTCAGCTACGACAATTCGGTAAAATGGATTTTTTTTGCGCCCCTTCCTGGTCAAACGAATGTGTACTGCCATGCTGTTTCATCCTCCTGATACCGGAAATACCGGTAACAAATTACATTGTTGTTACTCTATGTTCAGAAATCAAAATTTTCCAAAGGTCGGTTCTGGACCCACATATTTCACAGGTAAGCGCAGACTTCGACGCCCTTTATGAAATATGCGGGCTAACGGTAACTCCTCACAGGGAAAATAACTATGCGTTTTCATTA
>CAZURY010000405.1:0-2599 GCA_964623145.1 uncultured Desulfobulbus sp.
GACTGATCAATTGACGATTTTTCTGCCGTGATTCCTCATAGGGAGCGATGGGGGCGCACAGGGCAATGCCGCCGTTTTTTGTTATTTCACTGGCGACAAACCCAATTCTGGTCACATTGACCTCCCGGTGCTCTTTGGAAAAGCTCAATTCGGAAGAAAGATTTTTCCTGACGATATCACCGTCGAGAAGAGTGACCGGCCGGTCTCGCATTTCCATAAACCTGACCATCAAGACCTTGGCAATGGTGGACTTTCCTGATCCGGAAAGGCCAGTCAAAAAAATTGTAAATCCCTGTTTTGAACGAGGGGGGAAGGCGCGCCGCAACTCATCAACAACCCCGGGATATGCATACCAGGTCGGGATCTCCAACCCTCGCTCCAGTCGCCGCTTGAATTCCGCCGTGGTGATATCCTTGCAGGCGGTGTGATCTTCAAGTTGATCGAGAAATACATAACAGGCCTTTTCCTCGACATATCCCATCCGGCGTTCGGGAATCATCACAATGCCGGTTTCCTCTTCCACAGAGGCAACCAGCTCCTGAGCAGCGCCTTTGGGATAAAAAAGCTCCCTGCCGCTACCGGAAAATGGATCGCTGTGGTCTTCGGCAACCATAAAATGACTGCACCCGTAATTCTTTCTGATCATGGCCTGCCAGAGCGCTTCCCGAGGTCCGGCAAAACGTTCCGCCAACGGCAGGATACTCAGTAGAATAATATTCTTCGGGAACTGACGCACAAACTCCTGGTAGCAGTGAACATGGGTATAATGCTCCATATTGCCTGGATGATCCAGGCCGACAGCCGGATGGAGAAGAATGGAGGCCCCTGCCTCCCGGGCAGCGGCCAGTACCATCTCCCGATGGGCGCAGTTAAGATACTCACGGGTATGAAATCCCAGCACCCTGCGCCAGCCATACTGAAGAAAACGGCGGTGGGTTTCCGATGGTGTCAGCCGCAGATCACGAAAATCATAATGAATGGGGAGGGTAACTCCTTCAAGGGTTCCACCTATATAATAACTCCCGACCTGTTCGTAGAGCGTTCTGACTCCGGGATGCTGTTCCGAATCATCCGTTCCATAGACAGCCCGGGCTTCATCTTTCTTATCCGGTTGCCAGACATCAGTCACCGTCAACAGGGCTAAAAGAAATCCTTCCGCATCATTGAGCGCCAGCCGTTGTCCCACCGACACAGTCCCGGCAAACTCCTCTGAAACGTCAAGACAGATCGGCATGGGCCAGATAGAGCCATCCGTCAATTTCATCTCGCTGAGCACCGCCTGATAATCCTCACGACCGAGATAGCCGGCTAAAGGGTAACAGGCACGATTAAGCAGGGCTTCCAGGTCGTAGAGCTGGCGAGCATTCAAATCAAGTGATGACAGCTGCAACGCCTCTTTGCGCAACTGTTCCGCCCGGCGGAAATGAACAATCAGGCTGTCGGAATATTCGCTGTTGCTCTTTTTCAATTTTTTGCTCCTCTTTATTGAAACGACACTCTAAAAATAACACGTTACCCAATACTTACCCGGCAAAATGCCATCCGGCAAGTTAGCATGGAACTGGAGAAGAGTAAACAGGGATGGCCTGTTTCCACTGGATCGCTCTGTTTCTCCACCCTTGGAATCATTTTCAGCCAACGCACGCCGAGGTACTTGCACACCAATACCTCATTGCGGGAATATTCTAAGAAAAAACACTATAATCTTGAAAAGATGCACCGGCGGCATGTATATTATCCACAGAGATACAACTCTTTTCAACTTGGGATACAATAATGGTCAATAAAAAAAGATTAGGCGATTTACTGCTTGACGCCGGAGTAATAGGGCAGGATGCACTGGATAAGGCCTTGGCGATTCAGGCCGGCAGTGATCGCCGACTGGGGTACCTGCTGATTAACATGGGCTTTATTTCTGAACAGGAGCTTCAATCCGTTCTCTCCAGCCAGCTGGGAATCCCTCTTGTGGATATCCACCGGCAATTCCACCAACAGGCCAGGCATCTGCTGCCTAAATATTTATGTAAAAAATATAACGTACTACCACTTGGTCTTGAAGACCATAACATACTGAATATTGCCATGGTTGACCCTTCCGACCATGAAGCCGTCAGGGATATTGAACAGTATACCGGCAAAGTACTTCAACCCGGACTGGCCTCTCACACCGATATCGAAGCTGCCATCGATCGTTATATCCCCTGGAATATCCGAGACCTGTTCCGTCGGAAAAACCTTGGAAGACTCACAGCTGCAGCAGTCCTCATTATGCTTGTTCTTCTGATAACCGCAATAGTGCAATACAACAGAGATCGCTCAGAGGCCCTTTACGGGACAAAACGCATAACCAGCAACGCTGTTTTGTATCAAAATCATGACCTGGTTCTCAAATTTGAACAATCAGGAAAAATCTCCCTGCAAGGACATGGCGCCCATGCACGGGGAGCCTATTCCATAACCTTCAGCACGATTGACGCTCTCAAACAATTCATCAAAAACAAACGAAATGATCTCTCTTCAGACCAGCAGGAATGGTTAAACAGGATACTGAAAAATCAAACACAATAAAGAAAAAGACGCTCGATCACCCTTTCATCAG
>CAZURY010000406.1:0-2593 GCA_964623145.1 uncultured Desulfobulbus sp.
CCCACATTTTCATTGCATATCAGGCTCATTTCACCGAAAACATCACCTTTTTCCAGGGTGGATATGGGAATGCCGGCATCATTGAGTATTTCGACCCGGCCGGAGGCAACTATGTAAAAATTACCGCCCGGATCACCTTTGCGGATGATGATTTGATCTTTTTCCACAGTGGCCAGTTTAAAATGCTTGATAACGCCGTTGAGGTTCTTTTGATCAATATTGCGAAAGAAGGGGAAATTTCCAAGAACATGGAGCAAGCCGCTTATCCGAACCGATTCGTCATCCGGATTTTCAGTATCGGCCCGCAGTCCCTGGAAATGCTCAAGACGGACGGATCCGGTGCAGCCGCTGCAGGAAATAAGGCAGTCCGGAATTTGATCGGCCCGTTCATACTCGATGATTATTTTTGTCAGGTCACCATAGAGAATTTTACATTGTTCCCGATTGGGAGGAGAATGAACAACCGTGGTATTTATAAAGGAATGATCACCATCGCTTTCCATGCCAAGGGCAATACCGGAGACGGTAAAGGTGTCTCCATACCTGAACAGGGGACAATGACGACTTTCGCATACACGAAAGGATTCCTTGGGAAATCCCATGGTTCGGCTGGTTGTTGTCCGGTTATTCTTTTTCATTGATTTATAGGAACAGAGGCTTCCGGATCTCGTAAATTGAGGATGAATAATCTGACTCTTTCGTCTATTATGCACAGAAAGAAGCCTTTGAATCAAACGATTTTTTTCTGCCGAGGTAAAGTCGGCTGTCGAGGTTTTTATTTGTATCTCATTGATTACTAAAAATGCATAATTATGTTCAATAGTTCAGTTACACCCCAGGGGTTTCGTGTCGGTGTCCATAAACCTTCGTATACGGTGGCAAATTTTCGGGGTCCTGCGGAAATCAGCATCTTGGGCCGGAACGATGATGGCACAACCGTAGAAAACGCCGGAAACCTTCCAGAGGGACCAGTGGAGGAAAAAGGGGCCCGCTGGATATATGAGATCGTCAATCCCCTGGTTTTTCGCGGCGCTACGTATATAGACTCCTCCTGGGCCGAAGCAAGGGCTGAAGATCCTGATATGATCAGGATAAAGCCGCAGGAGAAGTGCAGTCTGAGCCGGGTCCTAGCCCGGCATCTTGAGACCGGACAACTGCGGCGGATAGTGCAGCAGCTGCCAAAACCAGTCCTCTATGATCTGGCGGCAAATTCAACCGATGGCGAGGAGCTTGTGATGCTGGCGGAGAACTGTTGTCGTTTTGTCCATGCTGATGACGGGTTGCCGACGGGCCTTTGCTTTGTGCAAAAAGAAGGTGCAGTGCGTGCTGATATTGATGACTTTGAACTCTTTGAGACCATTGCCAATAATCCCTTTCTGCCCGATGTGTACAAAGAAGTCATGGTGCTGCGTCCCGGCGTGCAGGGGGGAAGTGAAATAGTCGGTGATTTTCGGCAGGATACGACCCATGTGTATGAATACCTGCGCCGCAATTCCTATATTCCCTGGGGACATTTTGCCGCCAATATGGCTGAAGATGCTATCCGCTACCGGACTGCTGATCTTGGTGTTACCGATATGCGGGGATTGCGGCATCTCTATTATCAGCGCAGCTATGCCGTATTGGCAAGGCAGTTTGGCATTGGTGTGGATGTTGCGGGTCGAATGATGACAGTGGCTGAGCTGGAACAGTTGCGGAAGCAGATTGTTGCTGCCCTGGACAACTCCCGGAATTCTCCCGGTTCCGCAACCCTGTGGGGCTGGAATTTCGGCTATGATTTTTCCGGATCCGGCTACCGACTGCATGCCTCGCACCAGATGATTCATCAGCAGTACGCCATGGTGCCGGATACGGTGACCACCCTTGACGGGAGTGAGATGGCTGCTTTTGGCTGCGGCGATCAGGTGGCTGATACTGTTGAACGCTACCGACAGGAGTATGATCGGGACTTTTTTACCGACTACCTGACAGCCATACGGGAAAACCGGCGGATGGACGGGCGTGATCTTGAGAAAAGTCTGATTGTGTATGAGGATGAGCGGGTTATGCTCTTTGTGCCCAAGGCCCAGGTCTCGCAGTGGGAGCTGCAGATCATGGTCATTGCCGATGAGGCCGGCGTCCCGGTGGGCAATATCCTTGAAGCGGACAGCGGGGTACGGGCGGCGCTGGATGCGGCTATTCTCCGTGCCCAGCATATCTATGCGGCCATGGGAGCCAGGATGGTCACCTCCATCGAATACCCCAAACGAATAGGCATGAAAAACGGGCAGCGGCTATTGTATGCCTTCCTGCCTAAGCTGCCCTGGTCCATGGGCGCTTTTTCCGAGGCCCAGCAGCGGTATATCTGCGGTCATTTCCCCGAGGATTTTGCCCGGGCCTGCCGGCACCAGATGACAGAGGACCGGTGACAGGATCAGAAAGAGAGGTTTTGGCTCTCGCAGCACCCGCTTTGTGGTGCTGGGCAGCTACTGGCCTCTGTGTCATTTTTGGATAACAGAGTTCCCTATAACTGAAGGATATGCATGAAGAAAATAACAACATGTATTCTTCATTCCTTTTAGATTATAGTGGTAGGAAAAGGAGGTAATAATAT
>CAZURY010000407.1:0-2589 GCA_964623145.1 uncultured Desulfobulbus sp.
TTCATTTGGTCGCCAGGCAAATAAAAAGAATAGTTGCACCCTGGTGAAGCAGTGCTGTATGTATGAACCATGACTTTTCAGGTAAGCAAAGAAGAAGGATTGTTTTATCGGCAAACCCTGTTTGACCAGGCCAGGCGGATTGTAATTAAGGTGGGCAGCGCTGTTCTCACTGATACCTGCGGTCTAAACACCGAGGTAATCGGCAATATTGCCCGCCAGATTGCTTTTCTCTGCTCCACAGGTCGCGAAGTGATCCTTGTCAGTTCCGGTGCAGTTGCCGCCGGTAGACAGCGTCTCGGTATCTCCCCCGGAAATCAACATTTCCAAAAGGAAAAAAATTCTTTAAAGGTAAAACAGGCATTGGCCGCAATTGGCCAGGGACTCCTCATGCAGGCCTATGAGCATGCATTTGCCCAACACGATCAGCAGGTTGCCCAGGTCTTGCTGACCCATAGCGATCTTTCCAACAGGAACAGGTATCTGAATATCCGCAACACCATTCTTACCCTGTTTGAATTTGGCGCTGTCCCAATAATAAATGAGAACGACACTGTTTCCGTCGAAGAACTGCGTTTCAGTGACAATGATACCCTCGGCGCTTTGATCACAAATTTGATTGGCGCAGACATGTTTATTATTCTTACCGATGTTGACTATTTAAGCACTGCCAATCCGACAGAAGATGTTAACGCCAGCCCTGTGTACACAGTGCAGACCATTGATAAAAGAGTTGAAGCCATGGCCGGAAACACCTCGTCGCTTCTTGGAACCGGTGGAATGCTCACTAAAATAAAGGCAGCAAAAATGGTTGCCTCATGCGGCGGCAGCTCTTTTATTGGTCCGGGAAGAAATGCTAATATCCTGCAGGAGCTTTTCAGCGGTGATCAGGTCGGTACATTTTTTTTACCTGCACCGGAGAAGATATGCGGTCGTAAACATTGGATCGCCCATGTATTACGGCCTAAAGGCTATCTGGTTATAGATGAAGGCGCTGTTTGCGCCCTGGTTGATGGAGGTAAAAGCCTCCTTCCATCCGGGATAATCGAGGTACGCGGGAAATTTGGCGTCGGGGCGCCACTCCACTGTCTAAACGAAAAGGGGGAGGCTGTGGCCGCTGGTTTAAGCAATTACGGGTCAGTTGATTTAGACAAAATAAAAGGATGTAATTCGAGTCGGATAGAACCGATACTTGGCTATAAGGATAGTGACGAGGCTATCCATCGGGATAATCTCGTCTTGATGAACGATATCATGCCGGGGAACAGTGCATCATATCCGAATTCGGAGAACAGGCCGGAAGTAAGGAGAAAAAAGGAATGAGCGAGCAGAATATAGAACAGCTGGTTACTGATATGGCTATTCGAGTAAAAGAGGCCTCCCGTTCTCTTGCCGTCCTGCCAACAGCGGTTAAAAACAAAGCCCTGTTGCAGACAGCGCAAATGCTGATGGCGGAGCGACCCTATATTGCAGGGGAAAACGAGAAAGACCTTGCCGCCGGTAAAGAAAAAAATCTCTCACCTGCCATGTTGGACAGGTTGGAACTGAGTGATAAGGTGATAGAATCCATGGTCACCGGCTTACGAGAAGTTGCGACTCTCCCGGACCCTGTTGGCGAGGTTACCGGTATGAAACGTCTGCCAAGCGGTATCACCGTCGGCAGGATGCGGATTCCCCTGGGCGTCGTCGGCATGATCTATGAGTCCAGGCCCAATGTAACCATAGATGCCGCCGCGCTTTGCTTGAAAGCCGGCAATGGTGTCCTGCTGAGAGGGGGCTCCGAAGCCATCCATTCAAACATGGCGCTGGCACAGATTCTCAGATGTGGCCTTGAGGAAGCAGGCATTGATCCCTCTGTCGTGCAGGTCATCCCCACCGTTGATCGAGAAGCTGTCAATCATATGTTGAAGCTGGAAGATTTTCTGGATGTCATTATCCCCAGGGGAGGGGAGGGCTTGATCCGTTTTGTAACACAAAATTCCAGAATCCCGGTGTTAAAACACTATAAAGGTGTCTGCCATGTCTATGTTGATCAGGACGCGGATATTGACATGGGGGTTGAAATTGTTGACAATGCAAAAACGCAAAGACCCGGGGTCTGCAATTCCCTGGAAGGACTGCTCGTGCATCGTGATATTGCCGGCTCTTTTTTGCCGGCCGTTGCCGCCAGGCTGAACGCTCAAGGCGTCGAGCTGCGCGGGTGTCCACGCAGCTGTTCACTTATTCAGTCAATGGTTCCTGCGTGTGAATCAGATTGGGGCCGGGAGTTTTTAGATTTGATTTTGTGCGTGCGCATCGTCGAATCCATGGATGAGGCCATTGCCTATATTGATAGGTATGGTTCAAAACACACGGAAACCATTATAACGAACTCTTATCCAAGGAGTCAGCGTTTCCTGCGGGAGGTCGATGCATCAGCAGTTATGATCAATGCTTCAACCCGTTTCAATGACGGCGGACAATTCGGCCTGGGTGCCGAGATAGGCATTTCAACGACCAAATTACATGCCTACGGCCCCATGGGCCTTGAAGAATTAACCACAAGAAAATTTATTGTCTACGGAAACGGAGAAGTTCGTTGCTGATTGCAAC
>CAZURY010000408.1:0-2583 GCA_964623145.1 uncultured Desulfobulbus sp.
GTTAAACTTTCCAGACAGATAGATTCTGCCAATTTTCAGGAAACCCCATAAACCGGGGTTGCACAACCGGATATTTTTCAAAAAGTGCTTTCAAGCGACTTTTCCAGGTATTGGGGTTTATCTGGTCCATAAGATAAGCCATCATTACCAGGGTGTTGTATAGCCGCTTGCCATCCTCATGGTTAAACTTATCGTAAAGTCCAACAGGTGTTTTTCTGGGAAGTTTCCAGGAAAAGGGGAAGGAGCGGTTCCAGAGTCGGGCATGGTGGGCACAGTGGTTGCGGACAATGCTGAGATGGTGAAGAAATGAAGACAGGTTGACTTCATCCAGTCCGTACCGCCTGGCAATGGCATTGCGATCACGGCCATGCCTGAGATTAGCATACCATTTTGAGAGCTGGCCGATGGTCATGACTTCACAGATCACCCATACCGGCGGCAACCGTTCGTCGTACTGCTCACGAAAATGACGAATAAACACCTCTGAGCTTTGCTTGATGGTTTTTTCCAGCATGACTATGTTTTTCTCATGCGGCCACTTTGCTTTGAACAGCTCTTTCTTTAAATGAGCATGCGGTCCATACGAGTGGGAAAGGGTGTATGCCCAGCCGGTTCTCAGGGACACTTCAATCCGCTCGATGGCATCCATCACCAGCAGCCGCAGTTCCCGATCAAAGACATAGTGGTCAAGAACCAGGTCAAAGGTTGTATCCGGCCGAAAGCGGTGGGTTGGATGATCCTGTTCAAAGGGGAGCCAGTAGGCGGCAAGTCGGTAATAGTTGAGATGTGCCAGATAGCGCCTTGCCCGTTCGCGGTCATTTATCTCCATGCCACGTTCAACAAGCCGGTCAACCTGGGCGTCAAATAACAAAGGGGGCTTGGTAAATTGCATTACCAAGCCCCCTGTATATAAGTAACCCTCGATGGTGCGCAGATCTCACGGGATGCGGCGAGGGTGTTGTTCAAATTGAATGTACACATACAATATGGTGTCTTATTCAAAAAAGCAAGTGGTAATTTTCGGCTGTACATATCCACACCTATATCAGTTGCCATCTTATGGTAAAAAGTGGTTCCATTTCCGCATGTTGCTGCAGACGAGCTTCGACTTCATCAAGGAGCTTTTCTTTCTGACTATCAATTTGATCCTGGGCGTCAAAGAGTTTACGCCGCAAAGAAGTACGTTTCTTTTCCATGCTTTTGACCTCTCTCTGCATCTTTACCTTTTCATCAAGGCCCGGGAGTTTACGGGCTTCTGTTTTTTTCTGTTTTATGGCAATATCCAAGTCTTTTATTTCTATTTCAAGGCTTTGTTTTTTGTCATCTGACCAACGTTCTAGTTTGTCCAGCTCCTCGTCAAAAAAAAGGGCGTTTCGTGCTGAGATATCAGCCAATATACTCTTTTCCCGTTTTATGAGCACGGATTGAACAGGATCGGAATCTATGGAATCGCATTGCGATACTGTAGCCGGGAGGTTGAATAATCTCCGTGATTGTTCCGGGTCAAGTTCTTGTCCGTCCTCGGTGATTGCAGCAAGAACTATATAATCTTCTGCCTCCAATGCTGTTACCGTTAATCTGGTAGCAGTTAAAATTCCTGTCTGACCAACTAACGGCTCTATAATGGCAATATTTCTGGTGGTGTTGGAGTAATCAAAAATTAATTCTGCCTGCCCCGTGGATTGTTGAGCAGCTGTGGTAAGAATGAATCGGGCTAAGGGGTGTTGTAATCGATAATGATGTCCGGTGTCGTCGGATCGTTTTAATGTGTATAGCCCGGTTGGAATCGCCGGGGCAGGTGCTACATTCAAGTTAAAAGTTAAAGATGCTTCGTCAAATGTTGCCTGGTCGCCAAGGTGGTGAATGGTAGTGTCCCATAAAAGAGCTTCGTACTTATTTAACGAGGCCGTTGCCTTCTCTTTGTAAACACTTAATTTCTCCGCCACCTCAGTATCAAAATTTTCTAATAATTTTTGGCGGGTGGATTTCATGTTGGCATCAATCTCGACGCTTAACTCATCCTGTAAGGCATCAAATGAAGCTGTTATCTCCTCCTGACTGCGACAGGTCTGGTAAATTTCCACGATACGCCTTTCAAAATCAACACCGGATTCAATTGAACCTAAAATTTCATCACTGGCCCCAAACACTCCATCAAACAGGCGGAATTTTTCAGAGAGTAACTCAAATACCCGTTTATCAGCCGCATTGTTTTTATTAAGGAAGTTCACAACCACCACATCATGTTTCTGACCATAGCGGTGACACCGGCCTATTCGCTGTTCTACCCGCTGAGGGTTCCATGGCAGATCGTAATTTACGACAAAGGAGCAGAACTGCAGATTGATACCCTCTGCTGCGGCTTCGGTCGCAACCATCACCTGTGCATGTTCACGAAAATTATCGACAATGGCAGCACGAATATCAGCCGTTCTGGAGCCGGTAACCATATCTGTTCCGGCAAACTTGTTTTTCCAGGCGGCATATATCTCACGAGACTTGAGATCATTGTTAGAGCCGTTAAAGAGGACTACACTGTCTTTGTAACCATTTCTGGAAAGGAGCTGGAAAAGATAGTCCTGA
>CAZURY010000409.1:0-2576 GCA_964623145.1 uncultured Desulfobulbus sp.
CTGTATATCTGTGTTTTTACTTAGCCATCTAATAGCATGATTTTTACTTTTTACGGGTTCATCAAAATTGTTGGTCTGCTTGAGAGGAACGAAAGCGGACAAATAGCAGCCACTGCGTTTGTCTGTTTTCGCGGAGCTCAACCAGACATCCATTTTATACGATTGATTGTGTTGCAGGCGTTGAGCCCACCTTAGGTTCTATTTTCCCCTGGATTTCACTGCCAAAAGTGTTCGTTTGGCGCCGGACCGGGGAAGAACAACATCCTTGCGGGTTTCCACAAAACAACGACCCGGCAGTTGCTTTGCAATCCCGACTTCCGCTCCTGGGCCAAGCATAAGCAGGGCCCGGGCGCCCCTTTCCATAAACGGCGCAACCATGAAAAGAAATTTTTGAGGCTCGGTCAGAGCCCGGCAGGTTACCCAGTCAATGTTTTCAGCGCCAAGTGTATCCGCATCTTCAAGACGGCTTCCAATAACCTCCACGTTATCCAGCTTAAGCAGCCTTTTAACATGATTCAGAAAAGATATCCTTTTCAAACGCGGTTCCAGCAAGATAACCCGTAGTTTCGGTCTGACAACCGCCAGGACAAGACCGGGAAACCCGGCCCCGGTGCCGACATCAAGCAAGACAGTTCCAGCCTGCCCGGTTTCCGGAAAAAAGGGCAGCAGAGTAAGAGAATCCAGAAAATGGATTTCAATGATATCCGGCATACCGGTTTTACGGGCGACGAGATTAATCCGCTGGTTCCATTTATACAGCTCGGCAGCATAACGAGCTAATTTTCCTACCTTCTCCACGGAAAGAGAAATATCAAGCTGCCGGAGCCCGTCGTTGAAAAGAGCGGTGATCTCCTTGTCTCCTCTTAGATGGGCCATATTGTTATCGGTGATGGCGTCGTAAAAACTTCGATCTACTGCGTCGTGTGTTTCGGGGCGATTCACAACATACTACCTGTATACCTGTATTTTTACTTAGCCATCTAACAGCATTAATTTTACTTTTTACAAAGTTATCATCGGTTACAAAGCAGCTTATTCCCCACCAGTTGAAGCATGGGCAACCCGAACCGCCACGGAATTTGCATGGGCGGTCAATCCCTCCAGGGCTGCCAATCGCTGGATATGTTCGGCATCAGCCAGCAGAGCCTGCCGGGAACAGGAAATAATCGAACTCTTCTTGAGAAAAGTTTCCACCCCCAGGGCCGAGGCAATACGCGCCGTACCCATGGTCGGCAAAACGTGATTTGGACCGGCCACGTAATCTCCGCAGGCTTCCGGAGTATAAGACCCCAGGAATACCGCCCCGGCATGGCGCACCTTGGGCAGCCACTGCCAGGGGTCCTGCACCTGCAGCTCCAGATGCTCTATTGCAATTGCATTGGCCAGCTCAACAGCCTCGTCCAGCGTATCAACAAGCAAAATAGCGCCACGGCCGTCAATGGCCTCCTCTGCAATATCTTTACGGCTCAAACGCTCCATCTGCCGTTCAAGCTCCACAACCGTTTTTTCCGCCACTATTTTGCTGGTCGTTATCAACAGGGCCAGGGCCTGGGGATCATGTTCGGCCTGGGCCAGCATATCAGCGGCAATAAAGGCCGGATTTGCCTGGTCATCCGCTAGGATAAGCACTTCACTGGGCCCGGCCAGCATATCAATCCGCACTCGCCCCATAACCTGCTGTTTGGCTTCGGCAACAAACTGGTTGCCGGGTCCGACAATGACATCCACCCTGGGAATGCTCTTTGTTCCATAGGCCAGGGCGCCAATGGCCCAGGCTGACCCGGCCTTATACACTTCACTGATGCCCACCTCCCGGGCAGCCATCAGCAAGGCCGGGCTTACTTTTCCTTCCCGGTTGGGCGGCGTCACCATGATCCGCTGCTTCACACCGGCAATGACGGCAGGGATGCCATTCATCAAGACGGAAGAGACAAGTGGCGTTGATCCGCCCTGCCCGCCCGGCACATACAGACCGGCCGAATCAACCGGCCGAACCAGCCTGCCGGTAACGGTTCCATCATCACGGGTCACGATCCAGGAATCCTCCATTTCCCGTTCGTGAAACCGACGAATCCTGTCAGCGGCAAATTGAAGAGTTGCCCGAAAATCTTCATCAACCAGGGTTTCCGCTTCGGCAAACTCATCCGCCCCGACCCGAAGTTTCGACACCGACATATCCGGGGCATCAAACTTCCGCGTATATTCCACTACTGCGGCATCACCCCTCTGCCTTACCTGCTTGAGTATCTCCGTCACTGCCTCACAACAGGAACGATCTCCAAGGCTAAACCTGTCAAGCAGATCTTCGACACATTGTTGCCCGCCTGCATCCCGCACATTTTGTATTTGTATATCCATTATATTTATCCGAAAATCGCCCTCAATCTAATGTCATATCAGGCTATTTTTATTCCTGGTTGTGGCTGTGACGTTAAAAAAATCTGGTCCGGTCATGCTGGTTTATCCGTAAGGGCTCGTCTTATTCTACTACCGTTTACACCAAAAGAGATTTGCTTAGCACAGCCTCCAATCCTTGTCAATACTGCCACACTTATGTAGGATGCAGCTACAGGCAT
>CAZURY010000410.1:0-2575 GCA_964623145.1 uncultured Desulfobulbus sp.
CCGTAACACTTTGGAAGAATAAGGGAGAGAGACTGGTTGACCCCTATCTCTTTTCCAGGACCGCCAATGAGCTGGCGAAAAAAATTCATGAAGATGGTCTTGAAACATATTGGGACAAAAAAAAGAATTGCCAAAAGAGCAGGGAAAAATGGAATTCAAGTAGCCAGCTTCGTCGTTTTTTCGATGAAATAACCAGGTTGAACATCAAGGCACAGAGCAATGTCGAACCCTGGGAACTGATCATGCCCCAGGTCCATATGATGGTTGCCAAGGTCGCATACGCCAAGGGCAGAGACCTGGTCACTGATTCTTTTGTCAGCCTGTTTGGTGACACCATCCGGGACCAGGTACAGGACAAGGATGATCTGCAGACATTTACCAGCTTTTTTGAAACCTTTATCGGCTTTTATAAATCCTATCGCAAGAAATAAGAGAAGAGGTGAATTCAATGAAATTAAATGCTATCAGACAGATCACAGGCCGGATCACCCTTCTCAGCGGCCTGCATATCGGGGCTGGTGATACGGAGATGCACATCGGCGGCACGGATAATTCCGTGGTCAGCCACCCCCACACCAGGCTGCCCTATATACCCGGCTCATCGCTTAAGGGCAAGGTCCGTGCTT
Organism: uncultured Desulfobulbus sp.; assembly: GCA_964623145.1. Lineage (GTDB taxonomy): Bacteria > Desulfobacterota > Desulfobulbia > Desulfobulbales > Desulfobulbaceae > DRLX01. Next base: position 627 of record CAZURY010000410.1, read on the forward strand.
TACTGGAACTGCGCTCCGGCTGCATGGGTGAAACCGGAGGCAAGCCGCTGCGTTTTACACATCTGAAAAAATTGCAGGGAGAACAGCTTGAAGAGGCAACAAAAATCTGCTCCCTGTTCGGCACCAGTGGGGCGGACGGAGAAGATGCCCGTAAAATCGGCCCGGCCAGGGTCTCATTTGCCGACTGCAGCCTCACCCCGGAATGGATGAAAAAGGCCCGGGACGTCGCCCTGACAGAGATCAAGGCCGAAACCGCCATTGACCGGATCTCCGGCACGGCCCAGCGAGGAAGCCTCCGTCAGACCGAACGGGTGGTGGCCGGTGTGGCCTTTTCTTTCTCCATATCTATAAAGGAGATGGAAGGTGATGAAGATAAAAATTTTACAAAACTGCTTCTTGAAGGCCTGAAAATGCTTGAACTCGATACCCTGGGCGGCAGCGGTTCCAGAGGGTATGGCCGGGTTGACTTTGCCTTTGATGATGATTCGATTCAACAGCAGTTTGACGCGATCTCCTTTTCCTGAGGCTGGAAAAAATGAAAACATACGCGGTAACCATCAAGCCGGAATCGCCATTCGGCACCCCGCCCAAGGGCGATACCATTTTCGGCCAGTTCTGCTGGCAGGCTGTTCTGCAGGCAGGACTGCTCGAGCAGGGTTTTGATCACTGGATTCAACTCTACCCGGAAAAACCTTTTGCTGTTTTTTCCTCGGCTTTCCCGAAAATAAAGGATGTGTCGGGCACGGTTGTGTATTTCCTGCCCCGTCCGGCCATGCCGGTGAACTTTATAAAAAGCATGACCAGAAAAGAGCGGGCCGAGGCCAGCAAACGGGAAAAGTCCAGGAAATGGCTGCCGGTGGCGGAAGACGGTTTGTCGGATATTGCCCCTTGCGCGGCTGTAACCGACAGGCAGGTCTTTGCACAATATTTGGCGACACTGGCAGACGGGGAAAGGCGTCTTTTGCAGTTTTTACCGGCAAACCAGCAAAAACCGATTGCCACCGTCAACCGGGCACACAATTCCATAGACCGTCGTACCATGACCACCGGCAAAGGGTTTGATCCATTCTCCATGGAAAACTTTCATTACCCGCCCGGCATGGAACTGGTCGTCTTTGCCGCCATTGACGAGGATGCCTTGGATCAGGACCGTCTATGCCGCGGCCTGGAAAACATCGGCTGTTTCGGTTTTGGCCGGGATGCCTCCAGCGGACTGGGACGTTTCAGCGTTGTTGAAGTCATGGAAATTAACTGGCCGCGGCTGAACGAGGGTGCGGGCTGTTTCACCCTTGCTCCCTGTGTCCCTGAGCAGAACAGATTCTCCGAGCAGTTCGCCCTGCCCTTTGTTCGTTTCGGCAAACATGGCGACCAGTTGGTATTGAGTAGAAATCCCTTTAAAAATCCCGTTGTCATGGCGGATGAAGGCGCTGTTTTTTATCCGAAGGCCGATTTGCTGCCGGATGAACCTTATATAGGAACCGCGGTCACCGGCCTTTCCCTGGTCGAGGAAAAAACCGTTGCCCAGGGGTACAGCCTGTATCTGCCATTTGCAAGGAGGGTATCATGAAACCGGAAACCGTTTATTTCCAGATAACCCTGGTCGCACCCCTGCATGTTGGCTGTGGAGAAGTGTACGAACCTGTGGGATTTGTCATAGATGAAGAGAGGCGTGAGCTGATCAGCTTCACGCCATCTGCTTTCCTGGCCCGGTTAAGCAGTGATGAGCTTGGTAACTACTCTGCAATCTGCAGACTGGGTACGGTCGAGTCCATCCAGCAACTGTATAAATTTATGCGACTGCATCAGGGACTGGCCAGCGGCCGGCGGATTGCCGTTTCCAACGGCTTCTACCAGCATTATAAGGATGTACTCGCAAAACCGGCAGATAAATTTAAAGATGAGGTCACGGATTTTACCATCCATCGCACCGCATTCAATCCCCTCGACAA
>CAZURY010000411.1:0-2572 GCA_964623145.1 uncultured Desulfobulbus sp.
TTCATTGCTCTCTCCTGCTTGCAAGATGAGGGTATCTTCCCCGTCGAATTCGGGCCAGAACGGTTGCCCGGGTGTTCTGCTGCTGGTTAAGTAGAATTACAAATGATTTTCCATCCGGCAGATAACCGGCATAATTGAAAATACCCTTCATTGTTCCACTCTTGATGCGAACATGCCTGCGTTGATGAAGCAGATCTTTATAGGGCCTGAATTTTCTCAACGCTTTGAGCATTGCCCGGGCAGTAATCCGGTTGCCCCGCGACAGGCCTGCGCCCTCTTCCTGAACAATGAGAGAGGCAGTTTCAGGGCCCAGCTCACCAACAAGGGCATTATGAACGGCGCGATTCGCCTTGGCCCAGGTGGCAGGATAGCCATATTTTTCAGCCCCGATGGTCAGATAAAGAAGGTTTGCAATAAAATTGCTGGAATATTTGAGCATTGACTGCACAACCTCATCAAGCCTTCTTGAATTTTTATGAAAATAAACCAGCCTGGCATGGACAGGAGCCTTTTTACGGGCAAAACCTCCCTGACCGCCAATACCTGCCTTGGTCTGCAGCGAACGGAACAGCTCGGCCGTAAACCTGGCCATTGTCTTTTCAGGCTGACAGCTCCCCTGACAGATATTGATTAAATAGCGACCAGCAGCCAGATTGCGGCCGATTTTTTTCATCATCGGCAGGGTTGGGGTTCGAGGCTCGGCTGAACGGACACGGTGATGTCTGAAAACCCGGATGGAAACGGAATTAAAATTCACAACAGTTGCCCCGACAGGAGCATCATAGGGGTTGCTGCTCGCTTCCCTGCCGGGCGGTTGATGCTCCAGGGCAAAGGCGGAATCATCAATATATATATTTTGTATTCTCTCCACTCCCTGCCCATGCAGTTTCATCAGGATTGCCAGGACCTCTTCGCTAATAAGAAGGGGATCACCAAAACCTCGAATATAGAGATTATCCCGGGAATCAAGATACAATTCCGTTCTGAAACGATAATCAGGCTCCAGGACGCGCAGGGCTGCCAGGGCGGTTGGAATTTTCAGAATGGAAGCGGGAATAAAGGGCGTGTCGATATTGCAGGCGCCGACCAGGTTGCCGCGTTCATCAGCTATCGCCCAGGCGCCGTTGTGGATAACATCGGAAAATTTAGGGCAGCCGGCATACGCCGACTGCCCGCTAAAAAGAACAACAAGAAAAAAAAGAAGGAAACGAGCGCCCACCGTTCCCATTTTCAGTTGTATAGCATGACCAAACCGCTATCAACCTATCCTGGGCAGATGGGAGAGCGATTCCTCGATCTGCTCTTTGGGATAGGAATAATCATGCAGGTTGCCGGCAAGGTAATTATCATAGGCCGTCATGTCGATCAGGCCATGCCCGGAAAAGTTAAAAAGAATGGTCTTGGGATTATCCGGTTCTTTCATAGCCTCGATGATCGCCCCGCGAATGGCATGGGTGGTTTCCGGCGCCGGTATGATCCCCTCGGTCTTGGCAAAGAGGACGCCGGCCTCAAAACATTCCAGCTGGTGAATACTCTTTGGGGTAATGACCTTGTCGCGAATCAGGGCGGAGATTATGGGCGCCATGCCATGATACCGCAGGCCACCGGCATGGATGCCCGGAGGCATGAAATCATGACCCAGGGTATACATGTAGAGCAGCGGGGTCATCATATTGACATCACCGGAATCATAGGCCAGCTTACCGGCCGTCATGGTCGGGCAGGATGCCGGCTCATAGCCGACAAATTCAATCTTCTTGCCTTCCAGGAAATCAGGGACAAAAGGGGCCATAAGACCGGCAAAGTTTGAGCCACCGCCACAACAGCCGACAACCACATCCGGATACTCACCGGCGATCTCCATCTGCTTTTTGGCCTCCAACCCGATTATTGTCTGATGGAGAACCACATGATTGAGTACTGAACCCAGGGCATAGTTTGTATTTTCACTGGTTGCCGCATCCTCCAGGGCCTCGGAGATGGCGATACCAAGCGATCCCGGAGTGTTGGGATCTTTTTCCAGAATGGCCCGGCCGGTGTTGGTATCCGAGCTTGGGCTGGCCACAATATCAGCGCCAAATGTCTGCATGATCGACTTACGATAGGGTTTCTGATCATAGGAAACCCGCACCATGTACACCTTACACTCCAAACCGAATTTCGAAGTGGCCATGGACAGGGCCGACCCCCACTGACCGGCGCCGGTTTCAGTGGACAGACGTTTCACACCCTCGCGTTTATTATAATAGGCCTGGGCGACTGCGGAATTCGGCTTATGGCTGCCGACCGGTGAAACACCTTCATTTTTAAAAAAGATTTTCGCCTTGGTTCCTATGGCCTCTTCCAGTTTATAAGCACGAACCAAAGGACTGGGCCGCCAGATTTTATAAATATCCAGAACCTCTTCGGGAATATCAATAAAACGATCCTGGCTCATCTCCTGCTCAAGGAGGCCCATGGGAAAAACCGCCGCAAGTTTTTCCGGCGCCATCGGCTCCAGGGTTTCAGGATCAAGGGGGGGCTGCATACCACCTGGTATATCGGGAACAACATTATACCAGCTGGTTGGCAT
>CAZURY010000412.1:0-2557 GCA_964623145.1 uncultured Desulfobulbus sp.
AGCAGAACTGCAATTTCCAGAAAAATCTGTGTGAATCCGTGTTCATCCGTGGTTTTTTAATGGGGGCGGGAAATATAGCAAATAGTATTTTTTTGATGTTACTGAGGTTCGATGGTAATCAGATAAATGATTATAAATGTTTCCTTTTAAAATTGTTGCAGGTGAATAAAACCCTTCGGGATTTTGAAAAAAAAGAAGAAAACCAGGAACCGCTTTTTTTCGCACATTTAAACTTTTTTCATCCTTTTAAAATTTCCGGATACCATCATGAAACCATTTCCCGTAAAACCAGGTCACCGCTATCCCGTGGGTGCCACGACCTTGCACGACGGGACAAACTTTTGTGTTTTTTCCAGACATGCCACAGGCATGCAGCTTCTTCTCTATGAGAACCCGGACAGCCCGAGTCCATTTCAGACCATTAATCTTCATCCGGAAACCAACCGTTCTTTCTTCTTCTGGCATGTATTTGTTGAAGGTTTAACCGGAACCGGCAACATCGCCTATACCTGGAAGGCTGCGGGGCCGAACAATCCGGCCAGGGGATATCGATTTGATCCCGAAATCGAGCTGCTGGATCCCTGGGCCAGGGCAGTTACGGACAACCTCTGGCAGCGACCCTATGACAAAGGACCGAAATCACGCCAGAGCGGTCCCTCGATGCGAGGACTGGCTGTCAGCGAAAACAGCTATGACTGGCAAGGGGACAGGCCCCTGCGCAGACCCTGTGAACAGGAAATTATTTATGAACTGCATGTGGGCGGTTTTACCAGGCATCCAAATTCCGAAGTTAGCCATCCCGGCACCTTCTCCGGCATAATTGAAAAAATCCCCTACCTGAAAAAGCTCGGCATCAATGCCATTGAGCTGCTGCCGGTGATGGCCTATGATGAATACGATGTGCCGGATCAGGTTCGTGACCTTGGTTTGAAAAACTACTGGGGCTATGCCACCCATTCTTTTTTCAGTCCCCATCCGGGTTATTGTGTTCGCCCCCTGTCGGGCGAGCACGGTAATGAGTTCCGGGACATGGTCAAGGCCCTGCACAAGGCTGGAATATCCATCATCCTCGACGTGGTCTATAACCATACCGCCGAGGGCGGGGCCGACGGGCCGATTATCAATTTCAAGGGAATGATGAACCGCGCCTTTTATCATCTTGAAAAAACAGACCTGAGTAAATACAGAAATTTCAGCGGCTGCGGCAATACGGTCAACTGTAATCATCCGCTGGTGGCCCGTTTTATTCTCGAATCCCTGGAATACTGGGTACGGGAATTCCATGTGGACGGTTTTCGCTTTGACCTGGCCTCCATCCTGGCCCGGGGCGAAGACGGCAACCCCATGTATCACGCGCCCGTGGTCTGGAGCATTGAATTCTCCGACATCCTGGCCCACACCCGCCTCATTGCCGAGGCCTGGGACGCCGGCGGCCTGTACCAGGTGGGTGGTTTCCCCGGCTATCGCTGGGCGGAATGGAACGGCCGTTACCGGGACCTGGTGCGTCAGGTTGTCCGGGGTGATCGAGGCCTTATAGCCGAGTTCGCCACCCGGCTGACCGGTTCCAGCGACCTGTATCAAAGCTCCGGCCGCCTGCCGACCAACTCCATTAATTTTATCACCTGCCATGACGGGTTCACCCTGTATGACCTGGTCAGTTATAATGAAAAACACAACCAGGCCAACGGGGAAAAAAACAGGGATGGCGAATCAAATAATTACAGTTGGAACTGCGGCGTGGAGGGTGGAACAGAGGATACAAAAATCCTTGCCCTGCGAAAGAGACAGGCAAAAAACTTCATGGCCATTCTCCTGCTCAGCCAGGGGGTGCCCATGCTGCTTGCAGGAGATGAGGTGCTGCGCAGCCAGCAGGGCAACAACAACTGCTATTGTCAGGACAATGAACTCTCCTGGTTTGACTGGAACCTGCCGGAAAAAAATCAGGAAATGATTCGTTTCACCCGTAAAATGATCCAACTGCGACAGCGGCATCCGGCGCTCAGGCGGCGTCGATTCCTCACAGGAAAAGTTCTACCCGTCTCAAATATGCCTGACATAAGCTGGCATGGAAAAAAGCTGCACAGGCCGCAGTGGAATGATCCCGAGGCCCAACTGCTGGCCTGCACCATAAGCCGGGTGGTGCCGGAGGAAGAAGACCTGCACCTTATCTTTAATATGTCGGATGAGGATATGCGGTTATATCTGCCAAAACTTGTAACCCGCTCCTGGCACCTGTGTATAAACACGGCAGCAAATGCCCCCGAAGATATTATTCAACCAGAACTTCAGAAACCACTTCCGAAAAGAACCGTTCTGGTCAGCCACCGCAGCATAGTTGTGTTGGAAAGTAGAAATCCGACCACCTGACTAAACACGGTAAAGATAGAAGGTTTTCAAACTGTCATCACCGTCAATCATCGACAACTGAAATAAAATTTCAGCTCCTCATTTTTTTATCTCACGACGCAACACTCATGAACCATTTTTTTGTTTATGCGTAACTGTTCAGGAGCACCCCATCTTCGCTCATTCGGCCTTCTCGAATAGCACAAGTATG